>JAGLSB010000569.1 GCA_023135955.1 Bacteroidales bacterium
CTATTAAAATCAACTTACAATTTGACACCTCACATAATTTACCCCCCTAAATCCCCCCTAAAGGAGGGACTTTAGAGAGCAAAACCTATCCTTAAGCGATGATTTATTAGTTGATGCAATCTGTAAGTTCAAACTTTTCGTATTGTACTTTTGAGACAGCCTCTTTATCTTCTTCTATAAAACTCCGACAAATTAGTACTCATAGAAAAATGGTTTGAGGCTCCTGCCAAATGATAAGTGGCACGTCCATAGCTAAAATGAAATTTTGACACTTTAAGTCCAAATCCCCAGGAGAAACCTACCATGGCAGGATAATTACTTAATTTTAATTCTTGTCTACGCTGGTAATTATATCCAAAGGCTGTATAAAAATTCTTTCCAGGTATAAATTCAAATCCTATTATTGCATGGCGCAACATATTATCCCCAAAATCACCAATCTTCCCTGATGTGGTTACCAATTCTTCCTCATTAAGAAGATTATCGCTTTCATCTAAATCTGACTCATACTGAAGATTCCATTTCTGCAAGTGCTGCAAAGTCAGGGATAAACGAAAAGGTGCATGAGCCAATTTTTGCGAAATCCCAGCCTGAATTTCAAAAGGTACCGGTTCCCTTTCCCCTCCACTATAGTACTTGGTAATTTGGGTCCCCATATTTTTCAGCACAAGAGAAGCGGAGAAAAGCTTAACAGGATTATAATAATTAACACCAACATCAGCAACAAGTCCTAAAGACTGATAACTTTCAAAAGAAGTATAAACAGGTTTGATATTTGCTCCAATAGTCAGAAAAGAGTCTATTCGTCTACTATATATGAGGTTAAGAACATATTCTGCTGCATTGAAAGTACCAGAACGATCTCCAAAAATATCGGCATGCTGAAATTCGCCATAATTCATATAATGCAATCCTATAGCAAAATTCCCAATGCTATCGTAATCTTTCGCATAACTAACATAACCATATTTTATATCAGAAAAATAACCTACATAATTCATAACCAAGTGATTATTCTGTTCGGAAGATAAAAGAGAAGGATTATGGAAAGGCATATTCAAATCGCCATCGGCAATACTTACCGATTTACCTCCTAATGCTGCTACTCTGGCAGAATTTGTCTGATTCAGAAATGCATAAGTATAGGTTCCCCCTATCTGCGAAAAAATATTTCCACTAAAAAAGAAACAGAAAATCAGAATCAGGCTTACTCTATACATCAAATATTATTTAACTTGATAAACGTATAAATTTTTCTGTTAGTGTACAAGAGTTAATTTGGAATAGTGAATTGATTTAGAAAAGGATAATCATCCTCCTGAAGATTTAAATCCCACTTTAGGGCGATTTTTAAATTTCAGTTCTTCTTGCTTTACTTTTTCAAGCTGTTTAATATAATTGAAAATAAGTTTAATTTTCTCATCCTGCTCAATATCCTTACGCTCGATTTGTTCAAGTTTTTGTAGTATTTCTTTATGAGAAGACAGAAGTTCTCTCATCTTTGTAAAGACGCGAATAATCTGAATATTTACCTTAATGGCTCTATTGCTATTTAATACACTAGATAACATCAGAACACCATGCTCTGTGAAAGCCATGGGAGCATACCTGATTCCGCCCCAACTTGAGGTGCCAAATTGGCTCCTCAAGCCTTCAAATTCTTTATGATTTAAGTCAAACATAAAGTCAATTGGAAAACGTGAAATGTTTCTCCTAACTGCCCTTTTAAGCTGCTTTGTTTCAATATTATATAACTCAGCAATATCTTTATCAAGAATAACATTTTTGTCTCGTATCCGATATATTTTTTGTGTAATTATTTTATCCGGAATCAAACCAGAATCTTCTACAGAACCCATAATATTATATTTTGTTGACATTTCGCTTATACTACTTAATGTAAAAAAGTGAAAAAAAAACGATCCTGGAATGGAGAAAATAAATAAAAATTTTCTCAATAGTCGGAAAGAACCCAGGCTCTGAAAACTGAATTTTGAGCAGAATCCATTTCTGAATATGAATCAAATTCAGTCAATGACCTCGAAACCCCCACCCTCTCCCCATCTATCGCATTGCACATTTGCTCAAAATGATTCTTGCATGGAAGTGTATAAACCATTTTTCCAAGAAAGGCAGCTTCGCATTGCGACTCAAATCCTGCGGTGGTGATTAGAGAGTTGCATCTGGATAACTCATGTAGGAAACTTTCCTGATTAAGTCCGAATACCAACATATTGTCTAAAACAGAAAGAGCCTCTGGTTTCCTGTCCATGAATATTTTAAAAGAAATTTCCGGATATTTAATTGCCAGCTTGAATATTTCCTTAATCCATCCACTGTTTAACAGATATACCAATATAAAGTCGCCCTTTTCCGGCTCCATATTGAAAATAGCCTCTCTGAGCAATGGTGGAATGATTTTGATTTTACTATTATACTGATTTGGATGCGTATCAAAAGAAAGAGCCCGGATCTCGGAACTTCCCAGACTGCAAATTCCTGAATGCAGTTTTAAGAAGAATTTATTGAGAAAATATCCTTTGGGGAATTTAAAATATGAGCTTCCGAGAAAATACTGGTGTGAGATAGTAATGATTTTCTTTTTTGAGAAACTCAGGGCGCCTGACAATCCTCCAATCATATCGTAGAAATTCACGATGTAATCGTAGTCTTTTTTCCTGATTTCACATCTTAGTAAAAAGATACTGTGAATAAAAACAGGAAACAGTAATATATTGTACAGTATGGACAATCCTGGTTTTATCCCTTTTTTATCTGGTGTTTTGAGAAAATTGGGACTTCTGAATGTTGCAAGTTTGTTTCCAAATACTTCTTTTGCATAATTTGGAATAGTTCTTTCAGGACTTGTTCCGATAAAAGCTTTTTCCACATGATGTCCATCCTTTTCGAGCTTTTCTTTAAGTGCAATTGCCTGAGAAAGATGCCCTCTCCCTTCGCCTTGTATGATGAAAAGGTAGTTCATTGATTAAAACTAAATAATTGGAAACTCTTTGTATATTCTTAAAAGCCCGATTGTTTCGGATCTCATTTTAGATTGAACAAATTTTTTCATTTTACTATCCATCAACTCTCCTAAACCTTGCAATAATCCCTTTTCACTTACCGATTCCAGTTTCTCTATGCAGACTTGGACATACTCGCTGAAAGTCATACTCATCCGGGATTCAACAATGTCAATATTTATAGGAGTTTGTTTTTGCAAAAAGAACCAAGAATCAAAAACATCTCTGTTAGCTATTGAATTCCGATCGAGGAGAGCGCATAATTTGTGTGCAAACATATCTTCCTGCACCATTACTTTCATATTGATACCAAGTAAATTTTTTATCTCATATTTATTTTCAAATTGGCGACTCGAAATTTCCACCTTTAATTTTCGTTCCTTATAACCATAGTCCAAAACAATTAAAGGTCCATAATACTTTTTTGCTTCATCAAATATTTTTCCATATTTGAGAAGTATGTTACGGACTTTTTCATAAACGATATCTTCTTTACTTTTATCAATCAGATTAAAATCTAAATCGACAGAGAACCGAGGCAATTCATAGAAAAACATTAATGCTGTACCTCCTTTGAATCCAAGCCAACTAGCCAATTCAATATCTGTATAAATATCTTTTAGAAGTTGAACCAGAAAGAATCTATGTCTGTTAATATCCATCATTTTTCAAGAGTTTATTTACCCTTTCAATTAAAGCCTTCGATTGATATAGAGGCAATAATTTATAAACAAGTGTTTTGTTTAGCGGATTGAGATTATCAAAATAATAATTGCCGTTCAGGTATAGCATATCCAAAAATGCCCTTTCGGCAGAAGCTATATTAACATGATTTTCTTCTCTTTCGATTCCACCGCTATTAACTAATATCATTCCCTTGATTTTACGAAACTGGTAAATCTGCTCTGATACAATAATGCTTCTACTGAGATAACTAACTACAGTAATACCTGAATCGTATTGAAATATTATACCTGAAATTCTTAATACATATTCAAGGGAGATATATGCCGGCGAGTATATGCTACATGCTAATTCTTCAGGATTATAATTTGTTTTGGCATAAATCCCTTTACGCGGGTTCTGCAGCTTTTTTGTACGAACATAGTAGTTCAGTTTTTTATTAAGCGACTGAAAGTCTGTCTCTCCCACCAGCATAGCAATATCTATCAAACGAAATACAGTTCGAATGTCCTTATAAATTTCTAAAACAACATTATTGTTATTTTTCTGAGACCTATACATGCTATTTTTTCGTATTTCCAGTTCACAAATATATCAATAATTAATTGCTTTTCAAAGAAATACTCATAATTATGGTTCATCATCAACTTATAATCTCCTTGAATTTCAGTTTGATATGTAATAATATTTGGTTGAAAGGGGTGCCTATTTGGAAATATTGATTTTACTATAGACCAGCACTCTTCAATCCTTCAGCTAGCTCAAGGCGGCGGCTGGCATCTATTTAAATTCTTCCCTCAACCCCTTAACTACCTCAAAAACCGCCAGACAGGTATAAGTATTCTTAAGTGTCAGATCGAGTATCTGAACAAATCGTTTCCTATTGGTGTGTGGATATTCTTTACAGGCACGGGGACGAAGTTCATAAATTTTACAATAATTATCCTGCATCAGGAAAGGACAAGGGGTTTCTTTAAATACATAATCATCATCCTTATCAAGGTAGAGATATTTACTGACAAATTCGGAGGGTTTCATTCTCAAATGTGAAGCAATTCTTTGAATGTCTTTATCAATAAGAAACGGACTAATCGTTTTGCAGCAATTAGCGCAAGACAAACAATCAATGTTTTCAAAGGCCTTCTCATGAAGGTCTCTGGCAATTTTATCCAGATTTTTTGGTCTCTTCTTTTTTATTTTCTGAAGGAGAGATTTATTCTCTTTGTTCTTTTCATCTGCTAATTTTTTCAGTTTTTCTGGTTCAATCATAGATCAAATGGCTATGTTTTCCGGAATTGTTTCTCTCTTACTTTTCCGCTTAATTGATTTTAACTGAGATAAGATCAGGCCTATTAGAACTATAGCAATACCAAGAATTTTTAAAATTGGCATTTCCTCTTTTAATAAAAGAAAAGATGCAATAGCCGTAAATACAGGAATCAGATTTGCGAAAATATTAGCTTTTGCAGCTCCAAGTTCTCTTACTGCTCTTGTAAAAATAATGAATGTTACTGATGATCCAAAAATAGCAAGATAAAGAACAGCATATATCGAATTTGTAGTTGGTACAGTATTCATAAGATCTTTAAGGTCCCAAATGAGAAATATCGGCAAAAACATAAATAATCCAAAAAAGTTCTGCCAGATGGTTATGGTGAAACCATTATATGAGCTGGAAAGTTTTTTAGCAAGTAAAGTATAGGCTGAAGCTGCCAAAACGGCCAGAAACATTAATAGTATTCCTTTTAGGGTTGCCGCCCATTCTGCATCGACAGCCAAAACTACAGCAATAACTCCAAGTGTTGAAACTAGTAAACCAAAAATATTCAGACGGCTTAATCGCTCTGAAAAGATAAAATATGCAGCGATAGGAACAACAAGTGGAATAGTAGCTATCATAACAGATGCAAGAGTTGAAGAAACATATTGTAGTCCGAAACTTTCTCCAAGAAAATATAAAAAGGGCTCAAAAAATGCCATTAATAACAGGTATTTATAATCCTCTTTTTTTACTTTTTGAAGTTTTTTCAGAAGTTTAGCAGCCAGATAAATAAATATAACTGAAATGATAAGACGCATCATAACGATGCTGATCGGCTTGAATGATTCGAAGGCAATCTTGAAAAATACAAAAGTTAGGCCCCATAGGAACATTACCAAAACAAGACCAAGATATAGGGAAAAGTTTTTTGATTTCATAGATTGAAAATAGGCTCAAAAGTAGAAAAAATGAATGAATAATAATATAATCATATCTTTTTCAGAGAATTTGAATTACTTCAATCTTAGATTAAACCTTTCTAGTGTACTTACATCTAATTTGTGGAATTAAAATAACATATTTAAAACTTAAAATATATTAATCATGAAAACAAAAAATTTGCTTTACACTCTAGCAATATTTGCAATCGTTTCAATAATCATCTCTTCATGTGAAAAAAATAGTGATGAGTCCCTCGAAATTGAAATTGCTAAGGATGAAGCATTAAGTGCTTCCTTATTTGATGATGTATTTGTTGAAGTGGAGAATGCTATGGAGAATATGGAATATAGGATTTACGATGGCATAAAAAAGTCTGCATCAGATGTTGTTTGTAAAACAATAACTATTGAGCATCCCAATGACAGTACTCTATGGCCAAGAACAGTTATTATTGACTATGGTGAAGGTTGTGTGGGGCCGAATGGTCGTGAAAGAAAAGGTAAGATAATAATTGTAGTATACAAGCATTATTTAAATGCAGAATATTTCCGCACAGTAACTTTCGATAATTATTATGTAAACGGAAATAAGATTGAAGGAATAAAAACTGTTATTAATAAGGGTTTCAATGACAGTCGGAATATGTACTTTTCTCATAGTCTTTCTGAAGGAAAAGTTATTACACCTGAGGGGCTGGAACTTTCAAAGGAGTATAACAGAATAAGTGAGTTTGTTACCGGAATAAATACACCAAGGTTCAGGGGTGATGACGAATACATGATTACAGGAGCAGCCTCAGGTGTCAATCGTGATTTGGTTTCTTATACCCGTACAATTATAGAACCATTACATGTTGCATCTTCCTGCAAATGGATACTATCTGGTACTGTTGAAATAGTTGCTGAAGAACAAGAAACAGCTATTATTGACTATGGAGATGATACTTGTGATGATAAGGCTACAGTAACTATTGGAAGTACAAGATTGGAAATCAATATTCGTCTGTAATTATCAGATAATATATTTCTGATTTTTTTTAGAAAATCAAACTAGGGTCATGGACATTTTGTTCAAGACTTTTTTTTAGAAAAGATGATTTATAAAACGGGATTCTTTTAAAATAACTTACGAGAGAGTTTTCAAAATAAAGCTTATTACCACAAAGGATTTCACTGGCTGAACACTCTTCGCTTCCATTTTATTGTTTAGTGATATATTCATAATATTTTAACTAAAATAGATCGATAATACCAACTATTCCAGCATAAGACATTAAAAGTGTGAAGCCCAGAATAATACTTATTATAATATTCTTTGCTAAGCTTATCTTATAATCACCCATAATATTCTTACTATTTAATAAACGTAATAAATAGAAAAGTATAACAGGTGTTGCTAATATGGTTAATGCTTGCGAAACGATCATTACCAGAACAGGTCTGCCGCCGAAGATAGGTACAACCAGACCAAGTAGAAGTCCGAATAAAACTAATAATCTGGAGTTAGTACTCTTCATATTTCTGGGTTTACCGTTATAGTCGGCAAAAAGCCAGGGAGCCAGTAACACTATGGGTAATAATGAGGACAATCCGGCACTTACTATTCCAACTACAAATATCGAAGTAGCAAACCTACCTGCGAGGGGTTCAATTAAGTTCACCATGTCTATGGCATTATCAACCCTTAATCCCCTTACGTACATTGTTCCGGCAGCAGAGATCATAATAGCTACACTAAGAACAAACATTAATATTGCAGATATTTTTGCATCACGTTTCTCAATTTTAAGATCTTTGATTGTCCAGCCCTTTTCCTGTACAAGTATAGATCTGACAACAAATAATATTCCTCCCATGGTTGTACCTACCATTCCAGACATAATCAAAAATGAGTTTTTTCCTCCAACAATTTTTGGAACCAGCCCATGAAAAATTGAAGCAGGATCAGGATCGACCATGAACATGGTTAATATAAAACTAAGTCCCATTATGGTGACAAAAAAAGTTAATATTTTTTCAAAGAATCTGTGGCGACCCTGCCAGAAAATATAATACAATATTGATCCAAAAATTAGGGCCATTATTATTGGATTAAATCCATTCCCAGACTTGGTTAGTGGTCGTGACCATTCCTGAACAACCTGAGTTACAATACCCATTAACCCCATTGAAGAGATCCATTCACTTATTAGAAGTGCAACGAGTACAAAAAGGGCTACTGCTTTACCATAATGCTTTTTATAACTAAATAAAATTGTGTCGCCTGTTAGCATGGTATATTCACCAAAACTGACAATAAGGTAATAGGTAAAAACACAGGATAATAGTAGTGGCCACATTAATGCCATACCATATTCAGCTCCGGCTGAAGCCATGGTTGTAATACTCCCGGTTCCAATATTATATCCTATAAGAAAAACTCCGGGGGCAATAGAAGCCAGAAAAAGTCCAATTTTTTTTAACATAATGCTTTCATATTTAAAAAATCTAATCTATAAAAAATAGTATTCAAAAAACCACATTAAAAAAGAGCAGAATATTAATCCCGTTAGAGTCTATAAGAACGAAATAATATTCTGCTCATAAATCAACTACTAAGAAAAGTAAACAACCAACAACTATCTAATTATTTTCTAAATTTTTAATTCTCTCCAGAACTTCGAGATAACCAACATAATCCTCATCATCCTCTGGAGCCATAAACCAGTCGGCTCCAATTTTTAATGATTGAAGCATTAGAGTTGTATCTCCAAAATCTCCATAAAGATCTGCCAGATCAAAATGCAGTTCGGCATCATTTGGGACTATACTTATACCAGCCATCAGTGCTTCAATTGCTTTCGGGAGATCATTCATTTTTTCAAAAATTTCTGAACGATATTCTGCGGCGTCCGGGCTGTCTGCTGTAACCTCCTCAAGTCTATCGGTCCATAATAATGCCTCATCCCAATTTTCAAGTTCAATATATATATCAATCAGGGCCTCATAAGTATCTGGAAATTGTGGAATTTCTTCATAGGTTTCCAATGCAAGTCCTTTTGCTTTATCAAAATCACCAAGTCCAACATAACAATTGGCCATCAGTCCTTTAGCAATCAAACAATTTGGATCTTTTTCCAATGCCCATTCAAACTTTGCTATTGCTTCTTCATACAACTCATCGTCTCCGAATAGATCATCACCCTCTTCAACTGCTTCAGCTACATCCAGGCTAACATCAGCCATAGTTTCAAATGTTAACATTCCTTCTTTATATGACTCCACTGAAGAAGGATCTTTTTTGTCAAGTACAAACTCATCTAGAATCTCTCCATTAAGCATTGTATGTTTGTAACTCATTACAGATCCATCAATTTCAATACTGGTAAATCCAAAGACCCTTTTTGCTATTTTGGTAAAATTACTGGGGATTACATATCTCATTGGGGTTCCTCCGTTTCCACAAACTATATAAGTGATAGGCATATTTGCATTTTCACCTATTATGGGAAGGCTACGTTCATAGTGGTGATCGTGTCCGTTCAGAACCATGTCAACATTATATTCATTGAAAATAGGTACAACAAGATCTTTAATTTTTATCCTCGTATCACTATAATATTGCCCACCTGAAGAATACGGTGGGTGATGTTGGAGTACAAATCGCCAGGTCTGATGTTGGTTTTCTTTCAGATCATTTACCAACCATTTTACTTGTTCATCATCATCCAGTAAAAATTCCTCGTCAGAACTTAAAATAATAAAATGAGCATTCCCGAAATCAAATGAATACCAACCCTTATTATCAGAAGGTGGAGTAAAATAATTATAATAATTTGGGTCATTATCTTCATGATTTCCCTGGATGGTAAATATTGGTATATGGCTGATCATATTCCGTGTAGGAGTGAAAAATAATTTTTCCCATTGCTTATGCACTCTACCCCGATCCACTAAGTCTCCATTATGTAATACAAAATCTGCGTCACTTACAGATATGAGATTTGCTACTTTTTCATGATTAAAAGGGCCATTTTTATTATCGCCGTATACAGCAAATGAAAAAGGAGAATCTTTTTCTACAGCTGTATTAAAATGAAAGATTTCACTCTTTTTACCTGCACTTTCAACCTGATAGAAGTACTTCGTATCAGTTTCAAGTCCGGATAGAACTACTTCGTGGAGTTTAGCATTTTTATTATCGGACAATTCAGTACCAAGTTCTTCAGTCTTCCCATAAAAAACGGTGCCATCGGATACGACAACGCCTTCCCAGGAAATATTAATACCGTCCATGCTTACATTCTGTACATAAGGTCCAACATAAAAAGTATGGGGTACGTCTTCCTTACAAGAACTGAGTAATACCAGTCCAAAAAAGGTAATGAAAAATAAGATTTGTCTTTTAATCTGTTTCATAATAATCTATTTTATAAGGTTTTGATATTAAAACTATATTGAACATTCTCTAATATTGATGTTGGAGGAAATTCTGTTGTGATAATGATAGGTACCGCCTGAAGAGCAGGATAAACAGCCCAGTAGTTATCTTTTCTCCCGATTTCCATTTTTACACCCTCAGTTTCGAGTTCCATAATAATCTCTGTAGAGCCGTCTGATATCTTAATTAAGATATCTGAAATTTGTTCAATATTTGTCTTTTCATGTAGAATAATGGGCTCAATAATCCTCACATTTTTGAATTCATCATGGAATCTTATTGAAGTCGATTTTCTTATCACATCATCCGAAAACATATATTTGATACCATATCCTATTCCTCCTTCTTTTTGATCTCTGTTTTTCAACTCCCCATAAGCTGATATGTTATATATCCCATTTCCTTGATTGAAATCTGATGTAGCATCAAATTCATACAAATTAGTAAAGTATCCTTTATCATTTTTAAATTCTATTCTAGGTGTTAAGATCTCTATGCTATCAGCTACGGGAAAAGACATTGGCTCCCATCTGTGATATTCAGTTTGAGATGAGGCAGTCAGAAAACCATAATTACGAATAGACAGATTAGAAATAGTGCCACCAGTAGGTCTGTGCATATACTTACTTTTTGGCCCTTTCGGATCTTTATAACCATAAGTTGTAAATGTCGCATTGTAATTATTAGTACTAATTGTTGCTACATTCAAGGTTGGGAAAATTTCAATTCCCGTTGATTCAGAAGGAAGTTTTTTATAAGGTGCAGATTCTGAATTAGTATAACTATGGGCCATTGCCAGATTTTTCGCTTTAGTAAAAGTTGGATAAATGCAAGGAGGATAATCCATGACCCTCCAGTGGTGCGGACCGTAACCTACTATTCCATCTTTCATACAGGTTTTAAGGTATTCCAAATTTCGAATTGAGGCATTTGAATAGACAGGATCTTCATCCGAAAACAAGCTGAATAGAACCTGAGAACCGTCAGATGTAGCACCACCAAAACAAGTCCATTTATTCGATCTGATTCCCCAGGAAGCGTCTAAAGAACCATCAGGGTAGATAAAATGTATGTGTCTTTTCAGCGATTGCCGGATTTTGTCCATAACTATTGAGTCATTATTCAATCTGGCATAAATAGTCATTCCCCATAAAGACATCTCCATATTATAGCCTAAATCAACTCCATATTTAATATTAAAGACTCTTCCACCCTCACCAGTGATAAAGTAATCATCATCCATTTTTGCAATAACTCTTGTTGCCAGAGCCTCAGCTTTATCAGAATATTTTTCATCGGGAAATAATTGATATAATGTCATCAAAGTTGCACAAGTAGTTGCAACATAATTAATGCTGGCAAATTCCGGACTCATTACTTCTGTAAGGTAATTACCTGCATTTTTCATCGAGAAAAGCCACTCCTGATCTTCTTTTTCAGTAAGAAATTCCTTTAAAATTGGGTAAGCCTTTAGCATCATTAATAGCTGATCTGTAGAAGTCCCTGTCCAATCTTCAGGTGTTTCCTGCCATGAACCGTCTGGATACTGCTGACGAATTAACCAATTTCCCAAAGCTATTGCTGATTCCCTATATTCAACATCCCCATTTATTGCATATTGATATGCAAAAGGATATACCGCTTCCGCTGCTCTTGTATGATAAAGCTCACACAGAGGACAATCTATTGCTCCATAATGTTGATCAGTAGTATCAAGATTCTGCAAATTAAGAAGCGCATGATTTAATATTCCCAATGTAGAAATATATTGCTCTTTTACTTCTATTTCCTTAATCTCATTGGGTATATTACTACAAGAGGTAAATAAAATTAATCCAATGTATAAAAATAATTTTCTCATAACATTAATTAATATGCCTGAGTAATATCTTTGTTTTCAGGCAGATCTAATAATGAACATACCTTATGGAATATTTCTGTATTTTCATAAATGCCACCAAAATTCTCCGAGCCTGACCCATAAGCAAACACTGGAACCATAACACCTGTATTACCATCAGTTGAAAAATGAGCCTCCACTTCGCCTGTTTCATAATTTCCATCAAGAATTGTAACTCCTCCTGATTCATGATCTGCTGTTACCACTACCAAAGTTCCTGGATTATTATCGGCAAAGTCAAATGCTATTCCAACCACTTCATCAAAGTCTATGGTTTCGGCTAGCAGATATTCAAGGTTATTTTCCACTCCAGCAAATTCAATTTGCGAGCCTTCCACCATTAGAAGAAAGCCATCCGGATTTGTTATCAAAGTTTCAAGTGCAAGTTCCACAGATTTACTCATCATCTCACCACTTCCTTTGTGTGCTTCCTCAACATTATTATTGTCGACCAAAACTGCAAGTTTATCTGATGGCTTTGCTTCATCAATGTCATAATAAACTGTGAAGCCTTTCCTTTGTAACTGTTGTGTTAAATCTAAACCGTCAGCTCTGGATTCAAAATACATTAATCCTCCTCCAATAAACAGATCAATAGGAGATTGAATGAATTCATGTGCAAGAGTCTCTAATGATTTCAGGTCACAACCATGAACGATAAAAGCTGCAGGAGTTGAATGTAGTATCGAACTGCTGGTAATTAACCCGGTACTCATTCCTTTGAAGGCAGAAAGCTCAATGATGTTAGGATGAGCCTTCCCAATATCATCAATACCCAGCGAACCATTATTTGCTTTTTTACCTATTGCAATTGCAGAAGCTCCTGCTCTGGAATCTGTCACATATTTATTAGCAGATCCTGTCAAGGAAAAACCACAAACTTGAGCTCTTGACATATTCAAACTCCCTTTATTTGCTGTGAGAGCAGCATGCACTGTGGCAACCCCCATGCCATCGCCAATCATCAAAATGACATTCTTTGTCTCCTGCTTATCTTTAATCAAATTTTCATAAGATTGATTTCCACAAGAATTGAATATCATTGAAAGAACAAAGAACATAAATGCCAGTCTTTTCATTATGTTACAATTTTAATTGAAAAATCAATATTTATCTATTTATCATTAAATCCCATTATTAACAAACTCAGCTACAGGAACTACATATACTTGTGGTATTCCTGATTTATCTGAAGTATATCCAATATATTTTCCTGAGGAACTGAAAAAGGGGTGTACATGTGAAAATTTCCCATCTCCAGAATCCATTGACGAATTCGGCCAGTCAATAATTTTTGATTTTCCTGTTTCGAGATTAATAAGTGTTAGGGGATTCGTTCCCGGCTCCTGGGAATCGGAAATAAACCACTTACCTGAGACATCAGAAATGCCATGCCCAAGTCTTACAGTATCTGAGCCATAATATACTATTTCATTATTCCCATTTTTATCCATTGAATAAATTGAAACAGGTAACCAACCTGGCACAGTTTTTTGAAAGAAAAAGAACTTTTCTCCATCGGTTGACCATGTTTCATGAGTAGCTCTGAAACCTTTTTCTCGAGTAAGAAATTGCCTCACTATTCCGGAAGAGAGATCAATTATCCAGTTTCTGGCTCGTAATTCCTGAGGCAAACTCATATCATTCTGAGTATCAGGTCCCGGAACAAAGCTTATTAAATCAGGGTATACAGGGTTAATAAGTGGATGAGAGATTCTTCCACCTATTTTCTCATGAGCAAGAATAATTTCATCGGTGCTCAGGTTGACTCTGAATATCTTATTTGATTCCTCTTCTACCGATGAGAACAGAGTGTATTCTCCATTGTTGGTGAATGAACCAGAAAATCTAATTCTTCCTGATATTCTTCCCTTTATATCGAACAAAATTTCCTCCTTTTTGCTTTCAATATTTGTGGCATAAAGTTTCCCCTCATCAAAATAGCAAACCTGTTGTCCATCTGGATGAACA
>JAGLSB010000057.1 GCA_023135955.1 Bacteroidales bacterium
GCAATATGAAAATCCTACAGCTGCCTGTTTGCCGGACGGTGAACCTGTGGTGGCATGGAATACTATTATAGACAAAAGATGGTATGTTGAAGTGGCCGTGTATAAAAATGGCAAAGCGGAGAAGTCAGTATACTTGAATGCTCCTGAAGGCAATGCTGTGAATCCCCGATTGTTTGCAACTCAACAGGGTAACTATTGGGTGGTTTGGGAGAACTATCACGACACGAAATTTTCAATCTTTGCCAGTAAACTGGAGTCCGGAGCATGGTCCGACCCCGTTCAGTTAACACCGACTGATGAAGTGTGTTTTGATCTGGCCCTGGAAGAGGGGAAGGATGGTAATATTTATCTGGCTTATGGGAAAACCGATGGTTTGCATCAAAATATTGAGATGCGTATTTTCAACGGAAAGTCTCTTACATTGAAAAAAGTAGTTCCCCTGGCTATTGGGGGCGAACTGAAAAACAGGGTAAATCTTAATTCAAAGCCTGCCTTGTCATTTGATAAACAGGATAGATTATGGATCAGCTGGGAAAATAATAAAAACAATCATCGCTTGAATGATAGTGATGTATACACAGGTGATCGCAGTTGCAGTATGGTATGCTATGAAGAGGGTGAACTTTTGGAAAGTTCGGATGGTAAATGGCTTTTTGATGGCTTTAACGATCATTATCCAACATTCGTTAACGATAAAAACGGGAACTTATATGCATTTACCCGTTGTGGTGGTGATTTCAAAGGAAAACCGAAGTGGCAGTTTAGATTTTCATCACTGGGTAAAAATGGATGGAGCCTGCCACAAACGATACTAACTACTGATCAGAAAGGACAATCTGCTCGTCCTTCTGTTACTTTCCTGAATGAAAATGAATTTTTTCTGACCTGGAAACTAGAAAAATTTTCTCCTGGTGAAGGAAATGACAGGATTACTAAAAGTAAAATCAATATTACTCAATTTTCTCTGGGAGATTCAGATGGAGATGCAATAAATATTGATCTGAAGCCAGCAAATATCGAAGGTTACCATCCATACCAGGTAGAATCAAAATTTAGTGGACGTCATCGGGTAGAACCTCCAAAAATGATGTACAAAGGAGAAGAGTACTCCTTGATTTCGGGTTGCCTGCATGAGCATACTGAATTATCTTATTGCTGGCCTGCCGGAACTGACGGCGATTTGCACAGCAACTATCGTTTTGGGATATATTCAGAAGGATATGATTTCGTGGCAATCACAGATCATTCACGTTCAATTAATGCCGCAGAATGGAAAAAATGCCTGAGAATTGCAGATTTTTATAGTCAGAGCGATAGGTTTATTGCTATCCCGGCAACAGAATGGACCTATTCCTCTGGAAGAAGTGCCAATAAAATTAAGTATGGAGCCGGGCATCGAAATGTGATTTTTGCGAGCAATGAAGATGCTATGAAATTTCTGAGAAACGGAGACGCTTTATACTCAGAAAAGGATGTTGATACACCAAACGCACCTGAATTGTGGAAAGTAATTCACAAGAAAAATATTGATTGTGTAGCCATACCACATCATCCTGCTGATGAGGTTCATCAGGTTTCATGGGAGGAGAGAGATGAAGAGATAGAGCCAATAGTTGAATTATTTCAATGCAGGGGTAACAATGAATATCCCGGTTGTCCCAGGGAAAAAAACCTGGATCGTCATTCAACAACACACCTGAAGGAGGCTTTTGTGGATTATGCCCTGCGGGAGAAGAAGCATAAATTGGGATTTGTAGCAAGTGGAGACCATAATGGGATGGGAGTTGGACTAGCTTCTCTTTGGGTAAAGGAACCTGGCAGAAAAGGAATAATTGAAGCCCTTCGTGCACGCAGGTGTTTTGCTACTACCGGGGACAAGATCTTTGTTGATATGCAGATCAACGGTTCAATGATGGGGGAAAGCACTTCCTTTAAAGGTACCCCTGGAATAGAAATCAGAACCAAATCGGCTGATGTACTGGAAAAGGTGGAATTACTGCGAAACAGCAGGGTGATAAAAACATGGAATATCGGTGAGGATTTAAACGAATTCACTGCTTCATATGCTGATGAAGAGTATAGCACGGAAAAAGACTTATTGTATTATTACCTTAGAGTTACCCAAAAGGACAATGAAATAGTCTGGTCCAGCCCAATCTGGATTGAGGTAGTATAAGTTTCTTTTGATAAAAATCCAAAACCTCTTTCCCTAAAACAAAAGAAGAGGGATTCCCTCCCCGGAATCGCCTCTCCTTTACTAACCACTTTAACCTAAAAAAGTGAATCTATTTTTTTAAATCGAACATCCAATCTTCGAATTGGAGTTCTTCTTCTATGAATTTATCCTCGGTAATTAAACACTCTGTTATGCTATCTTCCATCACTGGTTCAGTTTCAGTAGAATCAATTTCTTCAACATTAAAGCTCTTTGTCATCCAGCTTTCAAGTTTTAATTCTTCTTCAGAAAAAATTTCCTTAACGTAAAATTCTTTGATTTCTGTCATCCACGTTTCAAGTGAAAGCTCTGTATCGAAAGCGTTCTCAATTTTTGTTAAAACTTTTTCAGCAGTTGCCTTTTTGGCTTTTGTTGTTTTATCACCCTCTGCATAGACATTCATCCCTGCTATAAGAATCGTAAGTGTTAGGGTTATATTTATAATTTGTTTCATGATTACTGTTGTTATTTTGTCAAATGAACTCGATTATCCTTTTACACAAGTTGTGCCAAAAATAGTAATAAGCACAAAAAGAGATAGTTAGAGCATAATCATCAATTCTAAATAAATCTTAAAAGTGAACGTAATTGCAACAGAGGTGTACGAAAGTGAACAGGGGAAGGACAGGAATTGGGTGACGGAGGTTACGGGAGTTACAGAGGAATAAGAGAGATTATGGGGTGACGAGGCTAGGGTGGTGGAAAAGGAAAGTAACAGGAGGATAAAGAAAAATACGGAAGTTACTTTTCTACCTAAAATTATTAGCTGTGTAACTTCCGTAAGTTATATTATAATTACTTGGAAATAATGAATTATCTCTTTTCTTCCCTTGTCCAGGATGATTCTTTACCTAAAAATCTTATTCCAGGTATGTGGCCCTTCATCTGTAAAACATCATTATTTCCTTCTTCAAACCACAAATAGGCGTCATAGGTCTTGCCGCCCTTGGAATTATAGATGGTGCCACCATTCCATTCATTTTTCTTTGCATCATATTCAATACTTCTTAAAATAAGTAAATCCATTAATGGTCTTTCTCTTAAACTTTCATCAGGATTATCTTTGTCTTTCTTCGGGGCTCCAAATTCATTGGGATCTCTCAACCAGGAAATTTTTCCATAATAGCTACCATTCTTAGCTTTATACACATAAATTTGTGCTTTTCCCTCTTCAGTTAACCAATAACCTTTTATTTTATCGGCATCCTGTGCGTTCACATTTAAGCTGGTTATTATTAAAACCAGGGCAAAAGAAAAAATTAATTTTTTCATTTTTGTCAATTTAGTTGTGATTAGTATTAATTTGATTCAGCAAAATAAGGTTTTTTTTTATCTTTTTCAATCTTAAAGGAATTTTCAAAGCTTAAATTGCATGGTCTTCTGTCATTTTTTATGGGTTCCTTTTTAAATATCCTGTATAAAGACTTATCCTTTCACATTCATTAACTTTACTTCCTTTCCAGAATCAGGTTGGTATATGGAAACTCATTTTTCTCTGAAGCTTCATATCTTTCTTTTAAGATTTCCTTCCATTCATCATAATTAATAACGGGGAAAAAAGTATCAGCCTCAAAATCCTGATGAACTAATGTAAGGTAGAGTCTGCTTGCGTGTGGAAGGAATTGTTTATAAATCATCCCACCGCCAATAACATATACTTCTTCTTTTTCATCGAATTGTTGTAAGGCATCTTCAATAGAATAAGCCATCTCACATCCTTCGAAGCGTTCATCTTTTACATCGGTAATTACCATATTCACTCTGTTGGGTAAAGGGCCGTTTGGTAAGGAATGAAATGTCTTTTTCCCCATAACAATTGTATGTCCGGTAGTAATTTTTTTAAACCGTTTTAAATCGTCTGAAATATGCCATAATAACTTATTGTTTTTACCAATTGCATTATTTTGGGCTATGGCTACTATGATGGATATATTCTTATAATTTGTCATATGATGTTATTATTATATTGAGATTGTTCCCTTAATATGTGGATCAGGATTGTAATCTTCCAGGGTGAAATCTTCATAGGAGAAATCCAGGACTTTAGTAATTTTTTCATTAAGAATCATTTTAGGAAGATTCTTAGGTTTCCTTTTCAATTGAATTTTAACCTGATCAATATGATTCATGTATATATGTGCATCGCCAAGTGTATGAATAAAATCACCTGGTTCAAGACCTGTTTCCTGTGCAATCATCATAGTAAGCAGGGCATAGGAGGCAATATTAAAAGGTACTCCCAAAAAAATATCCGCACTCCTTTGGTAGAGTTGACAACTTAGTTTCCCATTCGATACATAGAATTGAAATAATATGTGACAAGGAGGGAGTGCCATGTTTTTAAGTTCGCTTACATTCCAGGCACTAATAATATGTCTTCGGGAGTCAGGATTAACTTTTATTGATTCTATTACCTGGCTTATCTGATCTATGTGTTTCCCATCAGGCGATGGCCAAGAGCGCCACTGATAGCCATATATAGGTCCGAGGTCCCCATTCTCATTTGCCCATTCATTCCAGATCTTTACACCATTCTCATTTAGGTATTTTACATTCGTATTGCCCGAGAGGAACCAAATTAATTCATGAATGATGGACTTCAAATGTAGTTTTTTTGTTGTAAGTGCAGGAAACCCCTCCTGCAAGTCAAACCTCATTTGATAACCAAAGGTACTTATTGTCCCTGTCCCGGTACGATCTTTTTTTTCATGTCCGGATTCTATTACATGGGAAAGTAAATCAAGATACTGCTTCATGTCTGAAAAGTTTATCTCTCCAAAAGTAGAGATTTTGAAATAAGAGTTGAAATATTTTAGCAGGTTGATATGAACAAGTTTTAACCTGCATTATTCACAAAAATAAATTTTATCATTGAAAATGAAGTCTGGCTAAAAAAACTGATTAACTTAGATGTTAATTTTAAAAAATGACTAAATCAGCACGTTATATAATTATTGCCCTCGGAATTCTTTTAGCCGGATTTCTCATATGGTATTTTTCAAATATTATTGTTTATATAGCTGTGTCTGCCGTTCTTTCTTTAATTGGAGCACCTATTGTTGACTTGCTTGGTAAGCTTAACTATCGAAATATAAGGCTGCCATCATGGCTTAAGGCTCTATTGACTTTAATATTCCTGTACACAGCTTTTATCGGATTTTTCAGAATCATTATCCCTATTATTGCCCTTGAAGCCAACGAATTATCAACTGTTGATGTGAATTCATTTGTTGAGCAATTGGATCAACCTATTTCAAAGATTGAAGGAGTATATGACGATTTTAATATCGGAGGAGATAGTGGACAGTCGTTCGATGAGTATATAACTGATAAATTGAGTAATGTTCTGAATGTTTCAATTATTACAAATCTATTTGGCTCAATAGCTGGAATACTTGGTGATATTTTCATTGCGATTTTCTCAATATCTTTTATTACATTTTTTTTCCTGAAAGAAAGAGGAATCCTAATTGAAATAATCATATTATTGGTGCCAGAGAAGCACGAAAAGACCTTACGTCATGCAATGAGTTCTATACGCAGACTCTTGTCCCGATATTTTATAGGAATTTCTTTTCAATTATCCGGAATTCTTATTTTGGTCACTTTGGGTATGAGTATTGTAGGACTAGGGTTCAAAAAAAGTTTATTGATAGGATTAACCGCCGCTATACTTAATGTAGTCCCATATCTTGGACCATTAATTGGGTCAGCACTAGGAGTTTTACTTGGAATTGCCTTTAATATTAATATGGAAATGATTGAATTAGGACCTCTGGTTGGTTATATGCTTCTAGTTTTCCTTTCAGTTCAGGCTATCGATAATATTGTTTTCCAGCCTGTAATCTTTTCCAATTCTGTCAATGCTCATCCACTGGAAATTTTCCTTGTGATAATGATAGCAGGAAGTGTGGGAGGTGTAACCGGAATGATTATCGCTATTCCTACTTATACAATTATAAGAGTTTTTGCCAGGGAATTTTTGAATAAATTCAGGCTTGTGAAAAAATTGACAGAAAAGATGTGAGCATTTTAGGCTCTTATCTATATATTTACAGGAATAATTCGTCGAATGAGCCATTTGAAACATTCAGTATTAATAATTAGTCTGCTTCTTGGGACGATTAATGTTTTTACTCAGGTAATTATTACTGCAGATAAAACAGAAAGTCTCGATAGCATGAATATCGGATTTGTTATTAATCAGGTGAGCGATACTATTACAATTGATAGCCTTGATGTTCCTAATGTATTTACACCTAATGTAGATGGATACAATGATTATTTTGTGGTTAAAACCAATGGAATAAATCTTTATGAATTTTCTGTTTATGCCCGTTCAGGAATGTTAGTTTATAAATCGGAAACAGCAGTTATAAATTGGGATGGTCGATCCTTAGCCGGACATATTTTACGTCCCGGTGTTTATTATTATGTTATCCGACAAATAGATGGAGCCGCTCCTTTAAAAAAAACAGGATTTGTTCAAATCATTTATAACCTCGATTAGCCTTCTCTAACACACTTTTTAACTCCATATCCAAATAGTGCAGTTGTAAAAAATGAAAATGCTCCATAAATCACAGGTATCAGTGCCATGGAATGATTCTGAAGAATTGTAGCAGCAACAAAGATAGCAAGAGCTGAATTTTGAAGTCCGACCTCGATTGATATTGTAAACTGATTCTTTTTCCTTAACAAGAAAATCCGTGCAACACCCCATCCTGCAATCATGCTTATGAAATTTAGAAGAAGTGGATAGGGCAGAAGATATAAACTGTTAATGAGTTGAGACGACTCTTCTCCTTCATCAATGAATAATACTCCTGCATATATGGTTAGAAGCAATGCGGGTAGTAAATAATGCAACGGTTTTTGAAGCTTATCAGCTAGTTCGTGAAAATAATGACGGATACTTACTCCTGCGCCAGCAGGAAGAATTGTTACAAGGAAAATTTTGATTATAGTTAATCCAATAGGTAAACTTATGTCAGCTTCAGCGCTTGTAAAGTAAAATATTCCCAAACTAACAACAATCGGAATGGTTATTAAAGTTATTAATGAATTTAAAACAGTCATAGATATTGAAAGAGCAACATTTCCATTTAGCAAGTAAGTTATGAGGTTTGATGAAGCTCCTCCCGGACAAGCTGATATAATTATCAGGCCAACCTTATACACAGGATCTATATCAGAAAATGTAGCTATTAAAAATGCAATACCGGGTAAGAGAATCATCTGGCAGCAAATTCCGATTGTAAGTGCTTTAGGCTGAGTAAAAACTTTTCTGAAATCGCTTGCATTAATACTTAATCCCATGCCAAGTGTGATGACAGCAATAGCAATAGGCAATAATCTATCTGAAAAAATATTTTCCATGAGATGCGAAGGTCATCATTTTTTTTTCGAGGTGAAAATTTTGCGATCAAAAATTCTTCTGGGGATGAAATTTATTTAATAATCACCAACACACGAGCACATTAAGATCCCGAGAGAATACTCGGGACTAGTTCAACTAACATCCTTCGGTTCGTAAACTCCCGAATGCTGAGTTTCACATAGCACCAGACACCACACCAGCACACCAGTATTTTTCAATAATCTTAAATACTTTCAATATAGTTATCATAGCTTATATTTGCCAGTTGATGATTTAACTAAGATTGTCTTTTAGTTTGCATAAGCATTGTTAATAATTCATTTTTTATATATTTGACAATAGATTTTGAATTTGCAATGAAAAATAAATCTAACATTTTCAATCGAATTTTCAGATTTTATTTGGAAGGTTTTAAAAACTTATCAGGCTGGGGGAAACAAGTTTGGTTAATTATTATTATTAAACTCTTCATCATGTTTTTTATCCTGAAAGTATTCTTTTTCCCAGATATTTTAAAGAGAAATTTTGATACAGATACAGAACGTGGCGAATACGTTTTGGATCAACTAACTAAATAAGCTAAAATATGTTAGAAAATTTAGATCTTGCTTTAGTTAACTGGTCGAGAGCCCAATTTGCGCTTACAGCCATGTATCATTGGTTGTTTGTGCCATTGACGCTCGGATTATCGTTTATTATAGCAATAATGGAAACGATATATGTCCGTACAGGAAATCCGGAATGGAAGAAAATCACTAAATTCTGGATGACCCTCTTCGGAATAAACTTTGCTATTGGAG
>JAGLSB010000570.1 GCA_023135955.1 Bacteroidales bacterium
CCCGCTTTAACAAAAATAAATGCTGAGTACTGCTTTTTCCCAATCCCTGATCAAATTTTAAATCTGGATTCATCTCTTATAATAAACTGGATTGATAAAGACTTAAACAGATACAAGTTTTCTGCTTTTAACCGCTTAAATAACGCTATGAGTAATATGTCTGCAGGATTACTATCCAAAAGAATTTTTAATCAGATTGGCACATCTTTACCTAATTTCAGTGCTAACAAAGAGTTTATTGAAACCCTGGGGGGTAACTACATCATATGGAATAATTCGGATAACACAGTTAGCGGAAGCAAGCCAAATACCTATGGATACAACGGAGACTCCCTGTTATTTTACAATCCTTTTCCATTTGAAGAACCTGCTGATAACGGAGAAGCTTGGAAAGTCGAATCCTGGTTCGATTTTTCAACAACAGAAATCTATGCCATATTCAATTCAAAATTTCGCAATTTCCGGGATCTACTTGAAAAAGCTGGTTTGTATGATCCTGCGCTATATGACTTCCCTTTTCTGATAAAGGGCGAGTCTTATACCATTTTTGTACCATCGGATGAAGCACTTGCAGAATTTCAGGCAGACACCTTGTCAGAAGATGACCTTGCAAGTTTGCTACGATATCATTTTATAAAAGGGGAACGAGTATTTACTGATAATAAGATGCCATGGAAGAATTATGAAACAATAAGAAAAGATGAATCATCCACCCCATTTTCAAGTTATTTCTCAAGCTTGAATATACGACCGGGATCTGATGTAATCGATATACTTGACAGTGAAGGGAACTTGTATTTATCCATCCCGGAGGTGGAAGGGAAAACTAATTTAATGGTCGCATATGATACAGACGAATTAAGTAATGAAGAAGAAGATTTTATTACTACAATCATTGTGCATGAGATAAGTAAAGTTCTTGATCCAAAAATCCTTAAATAAATTGCATTCTCAGATTATGAAAATTGCGAATAAAATAGTTATTATCATATGGTTTACTTTGCTGGGGTTTAATCTTTCTGCACAGAATGGAATCATACTCCGTGGGACGGTTAAAGACAAAACTACAAGTGAGCCTATTATCGGTGCCACCATTATTGAATATGACAAAGACAAAAGAATCATTACTGGTTCAATTAGTGATATGAATGGGAACTATGTTCTCAGTGCTCATAGTAAGGATGCTATTATTATGTTCAGTTTTATTGGGTATGTAACTTTTGAAACTCCCTTAAACGGTATTTCAAGGCTTGATGTGGAGCTGGAATTGGATAGCTATAATATGGAAGAAGTGACCGTTACAGCAAAAGTTTATAACGATCCACTTACCGGATTAGCTGAGCGGAATATGGCTACTTCAAGAGTTAAAGTTGATTTATCGGAATATATGCAAGACATTTCCATTTCGGCAGAAGAAGCACTGGTTGGAAAAATTACCGGGCTCGATATCACCTCATTCTCAGGTGATCCTGGTAGTGGATCCTCAATTGTAATAAGAGGTTTGGGATCACTTGGGAATGCAAGTCCTCTGATTGTTGTTGATGGTATTCCACAGTCTACGGCTTCTTCTGGTTTTGATTTTTCTTCTGCCGATCAGGAAGATATAGGGGAACTGGTTAATATTGCGCCACAAGATATAAAATCAATTGAAGTATTAAAGGACGCAGGATCAACGGCACAATGGGGCTCCAAAGGTGCTGACGGAGTATTGCAGATAGAAACATTCAGAGGAACAAAGGGCCGTACCAAATTTAATTATCAGAATAAATTTACATGGAATTTTCAACCTCCTTCAATTCCAATGCTTAACGGCGATGAGTATATCATGCTTCAACTAGAAGAATGGCACAATTCAAGTGGAATATATGAAGTTCCTTCAGAGATTGCATACGACATCGATTATATTGATTTTTATAATTACAATAAAAATATCGACTGGATAAGAGCCGTTTCTCAAAATAGTTATTTAAGTGAAAATTTCTTTAAACTCTCCGGAGGGGGTGAAAAAACCCGGTATTATGCCTCTATGAGTAAACATAAAAGCACAGGAACTACTATAAACACAGGGCTTGAAAGGCTATCAACCAGAGTGAACCTGGATTATGATGTGTCAAAGAAGCTTCGATTTTCTGTAAACTTTAGTTATACAGACAGTGACGTGGAGAACAATTATATAGTAGGTGGAACCAATATTAGGGAAATGGCATATCGCAAAGCCCCGAATATGAGTATATATGAATATGATTTTGATGGAAGGCCAACGGGTGAATATTTTAATCCAATAAATAGTTACCAGGGATCTGGTACCCAGTATTTCAATCCTGTGGCAGTTGGAGACCTTAGCACAAATGATATAAGTGAAAAAAGAATCAAGAATGATTTTACACTGCATTATAACATCTTGCCCTGGCTACGTTTCCAGGAAATTGTGTCTTTCCAGTATTTGAACCAGAAAAAAAAGCAATTTCTTCCCGCAGATGCTATTGGTGCAGATTGGCTTAATAGCCTGATAAACCAGTCGTCAGAGGATAATTATAGTAAGGCTCAAATTATCACCCGGTCGCAGTTATTTTTTCTTCCACGGATAAATTCAAACCATGTTTTCTCTGCCATAGCAATGTTTGAGACTGACCAGCAAGGGGATGAATGGTCAATGCTAAGTGGTAGGAATGGGCCCAGTACTTCACTTCAGGATCCTGCAGCCAACACCACCCTGAATAATATTAATTCCGGCCATCAGGAAATCCATATTCTTGGTATTCTGGCCTCAGCCAATTATGTAATGATGGATCGTTACGGTATAGGCTTGAACTACCGGAGAGACGCAAGTTCCAGATTTGGGAAAAATTACCGATGGGGCTCTTTTCCGAGTTTTGGAATATTCTGGAGGTTCACAAATGAACCATGGATGGAAAAGTGCAAATTTATTTCACAAGGAAAGGTCAACTATAGTTATGGTATGGCAGGGAAACAGCCTGGGGGCGCTTATGATCGCCATGCAATTATAAATGAACCTACCAATGGAGGAGCAAACCAATACATTAATGACCCTATTGTGGTTCAACAGCAAGTGCAGCTGTCGAATCTAAAATGGCAGACTGTTTATTCTCATAATTTGAAGCTTGATCTTGGATTTTTTAAAGACAGGTTAATGTTTACAGGGGAGGTATATAAAAAAATTACGGAAGATCTTTTGTGGAGAAATTATATGATTCCAAAATCCTCCGGATATACTTCATTGAAATGGTTTAATGGAGGATCTCTGGAGAATAAAGGCTGGGAAATTGTCGTGTCATTAAATGCCTTAAAACGAAAAAATACCAGCTTGAATTTCAACTTTAATATTTCACAGAATATAAATTCCTTTATTGAATTTCCTGAGAATTTTAATCCGGAACGGGATCAGAATATTGGGAATGGTCAGTTTCCCCGTAGGGCAATCGTAGGACAACCAATAGGTTCCTTCTATGGCTTCCGTTACCAGGGCGTTTGGGCTTCAGATGAGGATGTATATGCTACAGATCAAAATGGAGAACCATTGATCGATGTCAATGGCAATCATATACCAGTCTCCTACATGAACACCTATAATTTTCAAGGTGGAGATGCTAAATATGAAGATATCAACCATGATGGTAAGATTGACATCATGGATGCTGTTTACCTTGGGGATTCAAACCCTGATTTTATAGGTGGATTTGGCGCCACACTGAATTGGAAGGATTTTAGAGTGGCCACCCAATGGCATTACCGTACGGGTTTTCAAATCGTTAATGAGATTGCCATGAATACTCAAGGTATGCTCGGAAAAGACAACCAGAGTGTCGCTGTTTTGCATAGGTGGCGTTCTCAGGGGCAAAATGAGGAGAATATGTTGCCTCGTGCCTACTATGGTCATCCGGCCAATAATCTGGGCTCTGACAGATATGTGGAAAATGGAGATTTTCTAAGGCTTCTAAACCTAAGTTTTTCATACAAAGTTCCAAAATCCTTATGCGCGAAAATGAAGGTTAGTTCCTTAAATTTTGGATTATCAATGAGAAGGATACTAACCTTTACGGGTTATTCTGGTCAGGATCCTGAAATTCCGCAGAAAATTGAAGATCCGTTTTGGTTTGGAACTGATAGGGCCAGAACCCCTCCGCCTCAATCATACTCTATTAACGTAACATTAGGATTTTAAATAATGATCAAAATGAAATATTTGAAAACGAAATATAAGATTGTTATTGTAAGCTTCTTCATTTTACTGCCGGTATTTTCCTGCAGTGATTGGCTGGATTTGACACCTCCTGATGGCTTAGTAAAGGAAGAATTCTGGAAAACTAAGGAAGATGTAAAGACAATGCTTATGGGAGCCTATCAAAGGTTTGCCACCCTGGACGAAAAGCTTTTCTTATTTGGCGAACTCAGGGCTGATATGATTATCGATGATAATAATACGAATTGGAATCAGCGCCAGATTATGCTAGGGAATATTTATCCTACCAATAGTATGTGCGATTGGAAAGACTTTTATCTGGTCATTTCTTATTGCAATTTAGTATTGAAATATGGCCCTGTAATTTTGGAAATTGACCCAACTTTTACCGATTACCAGCAAAAAGGCTACGAGGCTGAAGCAATATACCTACGGAGTCTGGCCTATTTTTATCTGGTGAGAATTTTCAAAGAGGTTCCGCTTGTACTTGAACCTTCAGAAGATGATGATGCAGATTTCTACCTGGCTAAATCTTCTGATACTACAATTTTGAACTTTATCAAGAATGATCTTAAAGCGGCCAAATTATTTGTAACCGATGAATATAAATCACTTGAAGAAAATAAAGGCAGAGCAACCAAAGCAGCAATCCTTTCTCTTCTTGCGGATATAAGTCTTTGGAACTTTGAATATAATAATGTAATTGCTTATATCGATGAAATTGAAACGATGGATTTCCTATTACTGCCAGCAGGGAAATGGTTTGAAAATTTCAATCCGGGGAATTCACCCTCAAGCATTTTTGAATTTCAGTTTAATAGCAGCCTGGAACAATACAACGATCTTTACTCTTATACATATTTTAATAATAAACGATTTAAGGCAAGTTCCAAAGCTTTGGAACTACTTTCCCAGGATTCGGAAGGAGGGGATTTGTATCGCGGCAAGGCCTCAATAAGAGAGATAGATGGTTCCATTTGGAAGTATTGTGGCTATTCTCCTGATGGTCGGACTTTCAGGCCAAGCGATGAACAGTATGACGCGAATTGGATAGTCTACCGTTATGCAGATTTAATGCTGATGAAAGCAGAGGCGCTTTCACAACTTGCCAGATTTGATGAGGCACAGCAGATTTTGAATACTATCAGAAGCAGAGCATTAGCAAATCCAATCACGGTACCGTATACAGAGGAAGCTTTTGAGGATGCTATTATGCAGGAAAGAGCAATAGAACTGGCATTTGAAGGGAAGCGATGGTTTGATTTGCTTCGCCTGGGAAGAAGGAATAATTATAAAAGAAAAAATGACCTAATTCGGATCATTATTGAAAATGTGCCTTCTACCCAAAGGCTCGTTCTGGCATCCAAACTTACAGATCCCTACGGATGGTATTTGCCAATACAGGAAAACGAGATTGAAAGGAACGCTTCCCTGGAGCAGAATCCTTATTATGAATCATATACAAATGAGTAAGGAAATTAACATATTAAATATGACACGTGTATTATTGATAAGCATTCTTCTTTCTCTAATAGTATTCTCGTGCAAACCGGAATTTGAAGATCAATCTTTCTATGACGAAAATTATGTAAGTATTGCTGAATTTATTGAAAGAAATAAAGAAAGCTATTCAACTTTTTACAGAATTGTAGTGGCAGGCGAGCTTTATTCTTCTCTCAGCGCCTATAATCCTTTCGGTAGTGGATTCACTCTTTTCCTTCCTACTGATGAAGCTTTTGAGCGCTATATTCAAAATAACCCAAAGTACTCCAGTCTGGAGGAAATGTTTCTTGATACTGACTTTATCAGAACACTGGGCAGGTACCATCTGGTAAATACTGAATTGAAAACAAACGAATTTCCCTATGGTTCCCTGCCAGATACAACAGCTACGGGAGACTTGCTTACCATTGGATTCAGTTCAAATCTGGATTCTACCATATACAAAGTAAACAATATCGCTCCTGTGATTTTGCCTAACCTGGAAATGATTAATGGCTATGTTCATATAGTATCAGAAGTGCTTAATCCTGTTAATTTTACTGGATTCCAATGGCTTTCAGAAAATTCGGGCTACTCTATTCTGGCCAGTGCTTTGGAAATAACCGGACTTAAGGATACCCTTGGGTTCTACAGGACAAACTTTTCCGGTCAATTAGTGAAGAATAAATATACCATTCTCGCTGAACATGATTCGATTTTTAACAAATTTGGGATTAATACCATCGATGACCTTGTAGGTGAATATGCAACAAATGATGTCGCATTTACTAATCCCAATAATGGTTTATATCAATTTGTGGCTTACCATATTCTGGAGGGCGAATATTTTCTGTCAGATTTTGATGAAACACGAAATTATAATAGCTATGCATTTGCTCCAGTAAATATTGCTTCCGATCTCGAAGTCAGGATCAATCCAGGGACTGATACAATAAGACTTGAAATTTCCAGTCAGGGCGACACAACTGCTATTAAATTTGTGAGTCTGTATTATCAGGAGAGCAATGTCATTACGAAAAATGGGGCCATACATTTTATCTCAGAAATATTAAATTTTAAAATTCCTTCCAATTCCAGTCGTTCATTTCAGTTTTATGAGGAACCGGAAATCGATAAAGTGAGAAACGTTGCTGGAACCTATTATTTTTTGGAGGAAGATCAGGACGAGTTGGAGGTGATAAGCTGGAAAGGAGCTGATCAAATAAAATACTTTAAATCTTCCAGCAGTTCTGAA
>JAGLSB010000571.1 GCA_023135955.1 Bacteroidales bacterium
AAAAAAATTATTGTAACAAATAGTGAGTGGAAAGTATATCCCGATCTATCATGGTCCGATAAATCACCTTTAATAAGCAGGTTTCAACCATGGGTGAACGACAGGGTTGATCTTAGATTGAAAACTGAAGGATGGAACAATGTTGCATTCGATGACAGAGAATGGGATTACGCCACCGTGCTTAAAAGAGACGTGGGCTGGCCGTCCTTTCAAAAAAATGCGAACCCCGGTGCACTTATTCCCCCATGGACAGCGCTTGTCCCCCGCGATATTCCATACCTTAATGAAACAGATGTTCGGGCTGAAACCATTATAGAAGCCTCTGAAACAGATTATAATCCTGTGGTGAAAGACGGGCCGGAAGTGCCTTATAAACTGTCCATGATCAGTGACAAAAGCTTGCAATCGGCTATACGGGATTATTCTGTCAATAATAAGCCTTTAATAATTCCTCCCGCAGCCGAAAACAAATCCTGGTTTATTTTATTTGACCTTGGAGAAGCTTTTAGTGCACTGCCGGGGTTAAAAATAAAAGGCCGTGAAGGAACCCTGGTAGAAGTTCTGTATGCACCCTATATGTTGAATGATGAGTTTAATCATAAAATAATTGATTCTGAATTCAGGGACAGGATTATCCTGTCAGGAAGTGTTGATACATGGGAAGGCCTTTATTTCAAGCCAACAAGATATATGGCAATTATTGTTGAGGGGAACAAGGATAATGTGGAATTATATTATGCAGGTGTGAAAAGCCTTGCTTATCCCTTTGAAGATAAAGGAAGCCTTAAGGCGCCTGAAAATGAGTGGGTCGCAAGTTACTGGAAGGCTTCAAAAAAGACCATTAACATTTGTACTACCGATGGTTATACCGACAATTACAGGGAAAGGAGGCAGTATGCCCAGACCGGTTACTACGCAGCACTGGGTAACTACTGGACTTTTGGCGATCATGCCCTGCAGCGAAGATACCTTGTTCAGGTAGCCCTGGAACAAAAGGCAAACGGCATAATGCCAGCCTATGCACCTTCATTTACAGAAGATTATATGGTAATATTCGACTCTAATTGTTTGTGGATCAGAAGCTTGTATAACTACCTGCTTTATTCGGGAGACTATCTTACAGTAAAAGAGCTTTTGCCTGCAGCAAGAAAGTTAATGAAACTGTTTCATCAATATACGAATGAAAAGGGGTTGATTTATGATCCCCCATATGCCTATTGGATCGATCATTCGAACCTCGACCGGAGGGGGGCAAGTTTTGCCCTGAACGGGCATTATCTCGGAGCTTTGGAAGATTTTGCAAAGATCCTTGAATGGATGGACGAGGAGGATCCAGGCATTTACTATGATAGAGCTAAGAAATTACGCAGCTCACTTAGAAAATACTTTTGGAATGATGATGAACAAATGTTTGCTGATGCCTTTATTGATGGTGAAATGTCGGACATGTTTAGCGAGCATTCAGCAGCACTTGCATTATCACTAAATATAGCCGATAAAGAACAGGGGCAATTAGTCTCTGAAAGAATTCTTAAACCTGAAGAGCATAATTATATTAGCAGGGAGTCAGGCCTCACCATGGTTACTCCGGCAATGTCATATTTTCTTCATAAAGGACTTTCAGAGTATGGTTATATTGAAGAATCATTTAATCTTTTCAGGGAAAGATTTGATCATATGCTGATCCCAGGGTCGAATTATACCTTATGGGAGGAATGGTGGTACGATGGTACAGGAAGAACAGGCAGGCTTCAGAATAAAACAAGGAGCGATGCACAAACGGAAAGTGCATTTCCACCGGCCCTGTTTGTTGAATTTATTTTTGGGGTCAGGCCTGTTGCTCCTGGCTTAAAAGAAATTGAAATAGTAAATTATAACTCAGGTGTAAACAATATTGAAGGACGCTTCCCAACACCTGAAGGAATTCTCGAAGTGATATGGTCAGAAAACAGGAAAGGACAAAGGGAAGTGGAGTTGCATATTCCCGGCGAGATGAAGGTTAAGCTGGATTCTGAAAAATTTGAACCTGTTTCGAATAAGCACAAGACGGGAATGAGAAATTATGATAAAACATTTACAGCTGAAGGAGACATTTTGCTGACGAATGGTAATTATAAGTTAAAAGTATTATAAGTATTGATTAAAGGAAATATGAAACAGGAAATTGCAGATAAAATTGCGAAGGCGGGAATTTTGGGAATGTTGATCATTGATAAGGCAGAACATGCTGTACCCGTTGCCAGAGCGCTCCTCAAGGGGGGCGTTAACACCCTTGAAATACCTCTTCGGACTCCCGCTGCCATGGAGGCAGCCAGAATAATAAAGAAAGAATTGCCCGGGATAGTTGTTGGTGTGGGAACAATACTTACTGTTGACCAGGTAAAACAAGTGGCAGATATAGGTGCCGATTTTGCAGTATCTCCCGGATGTAATCCAAAGATTATTAAGGCAGCAGGTAATGTCGGTATGCCTTTTTCGCCCGGTATAGCAACCCCTACCGATATTGAGACAGCTATTGAAAACGGTTGCAGGATATTAAAATATTTCCCTGCAGCAACAATGGGAGGAATGAAGCACCTTGAAAGTATGGGGGCTCCGTATTTTCACCTTAACCTGAAATATATTCCCCTGGGAGGAGTAAATATGACAAATGCTGAATCTTATCTTAGGTCCGACCTGATCATCGCCATCGGGGGCTCCTGGATAGCTAAACGGGAACTTATTAATGCCGGGAACTGGGATCAGATAACCCAAAATGCCGAAGAAGCCGTTAGCCTATTTAAGAAAATTAAAAGTGAAAAATTATGAAGACTATTGTAACATTTGGTGAAATAATGGGCAGGTTCAACACCGATGGATTTCAGAGGCTCAGACAGTGTATGCCCGGTAGTCTTAACTTAACCTTCGCAGGTGCAGAAGCTAATGTTGCAGCATCTGTTGCAATACTGGGAGGTAAGGCTAAATTCGTTACTGCCCTGCCCGACAACGATATCACTGGGGCGTGTATTTCAAACCTGAAAGGATTAAATGTAGATGTTTCTCAGGTTAAAAAGGTCGATTACGGACGAATGGGCTTATATTTCGTTGAGCGTGGTGCAAATCAAAGACCCGGACGTGTTATCTATGACAGGGAATATTCTTCTGTTTCATTAACTCCGGGGTCATCCTATAACTGGGAAGAGATTTTTGCCGGTGCAGGCTGGTTTCATATTACTGGGATTACACCCGCTCTTTCTGAAATTTCCGCCGCCACCTCTCTAACAGCCCTCAAAGAAGCAAAAAAAAGAAACCTTAAAGTTTCCTGCGACCTGAATTTCAGGAAAAAATTGTGGCGCTGGAAGGAAGGGATGTCTCCCGAAAATCTTGCACAGGAAACCATGAGGAAAATGATTCCATATATTGACCTTGTTATCGCAAACGAGGAGGACGCTCATGACGTGCTGGGAATAACAGCCGGAAACACCGATGTGCATAAAGGAAAACTGGATGTTGAAAAATATACAGATGTTGCACGTGAAATAATCAGACAGTTTCCGAATGTTGATCAGGTGGCTATTACACTTAGGGAAAGTATTTCTGCAACTCATAACAACTGGGGAGCAATGCTGTTTGATTCTTCTGAGGGTAAAGCTTTTTTTGCCCCTATGGAGAACGGAAAATATACTCCTTTTGAAATTAAATCAATTGTTGACAGGATCGGCGGTGGCGATTCATTTGGGGCAGGCCTCATTTTTGCTTTAAATACTCCCGGGTTATCAGGCCCGGCCACAGCAATTGAGTTTGCCGCATCTTCATCATGCCTCTGCCATTCAATTGAGGGCGATTATAATTATGTATCAAGAGCTGAAGTAGAATCATTAATGAAAGGAAGTAAGTCGGGAAGAGTGATAAGGTAGGACCATTGTTTCAATAATTCGTACAAGCATCATGGTTAAAGTAAAACATATCTGCTATTTAATATTATTTTTCGCTCTTAGTCAGGTCAACGGAAGAATCGTCTCATCACAAACGATTTCCGGTTGTGATGTTGGGCTGGGAAGCTGGCAAAGTATAATTGTAAACCCAGGGTCAGGTTCTGAGACATTAGTTTTTGATTATAAGAACTGCCCTCTCGACGTTTCCGGGAATGCCTATATGACTGTTGATGTGAATAATATGGGGCTCTCAGACCTGATTGTGGATCTTTCATACCAGGGGCTCTGGGAAATGCATCTTAACGCAGGAAGGTTTGTAATCCCCGAATCAGAGTATACTAAGAATAATTTAATATTGTTCAGGGAAGATGTTGATGAAACATCCCCTTGGTTTCCTTATTTCGACCAGGTTCGTGCTTTACCCGGTATGCATGTCATTAGCTGGAGAGCCTTTGATCTTAAAGATGTAAGAAGTGTATCATTAACTTTATCCTGGGAAAACTATTCGGGAGCCCCCTTTCAGGTTCTTATCGGTGCACCATACGGAACAGGAAATTACAGTTTTCCATCTATATCCTATTCCT
>JAGLSB010000572.1 GCA_023135955.1 Bacteroidales bacterium
CGGTATTTCGGCTACGCTCAATAACCGGAAACAAATTATCAACTCAATAACCGAAAGTAACATTGAGATAAGAGTACAATTTAGAGCCAGATATAAACTTTCTTTTATTGAGTGTCATTAATTGAGTTTTCGGTTATTGAGCGTAGCCGAAATACCGAAAGTCATTATTTGAAGAAATTCAACCAGCACACCAGCACATAAAGATCCCGAGAGAATACTCGGGACTAGTTCAACTAACATCTTTCAGTTCGTAAACTCCCGAAAGCTATGTTTCACTTAGCACCAGCACACCATTATCACACATCATATTCCGGTAACCAATGTTGAATATTTTCCTCACGAATCGCTTTATTAGCCATATGAACGGAAATGGCACTTTGATAACCATCTTTTAAGCCTAATGACAATTCTTCTTCTCCATTAATTGCCGCAGCAAAGTTTTTCAAGAGAAGTAAAGTAGCCTGCTCATAATCATTTTCAAATACAACACTTTTTGCATATTCTTTTGGAAGATCGATGGTTCTTCTATTATCCTTATCTCTGTTAATTATCTTAATTGAAGCACCGGAAACGCCATCAATATCTTCACCCCATCCAGCATTCTCATTATCTTCAGTATAGAGGATTGCATCTTTCATTCTATTAACAACAATTGTTCCTTTGTCGCCATAAAACTTAATAGTCTGGTCTTCAAACTTATTTGAAAGTATTGAACTGAATGATGCCTTTACACCATCCGGATAATCATAGATAGCAAAAACATTATCACAAACCTCCCTATGATCTTTCCAGTAATCAATTCCACCGGTACCCACAACCTTAACAGGATGTGCACCAATAACATTATCTATCATATTAAGATGGTGTGATCCAAGCTCTGCCATAAGTCCGCCGGAATATTCTTTATACATCCTCCAATTAATTTGTCTTTCCAACTCCGGACTGGGAACAGGCCTTAGCCAATTAGAATTTCTGTGCCACTTTGCATCTACACGCATTACTTTCCCAAGATATCCTTTGTGGATTATTTCCTTAATAACATTGAATGTTGGGTTTAACTGATATTGATAAGAAATCTGGAAAAGTTTAGAACTATTATTAGCTTTTATCTTAATCTCTCTTGATTGTTCAATAGTATGAGCAAGTGCCTTTTCGCACAAAATATGTACATCTCTATCGAGGGCATCCATTACCATACGATGATGTTCATGAAGAGGGGTGCTTATTATTACAGTCTCAAGATCTTTATTCTCCAACATCTTTTGATAATCACTATAACCAACAGCTTTGTCATTGATATTTTCAAGACCTTTTTTCAATCTGAAATCCAGAATATCACAAGCTGCAATAACCTTAAACTGAGGTAGTGCATTTAAAACTTTAATTAATGTACTTCCCCTATCTCCTAAACCAATTATTCCCACTCTAATTCTTTCTCCATCAGGGACAACTACAGGTGCAGCAGTTTGATTACACCCCATTAGTCCAATCCCTGCTCCTAAAGTTAATATTGAGGACTTAAGTAAGAAATCTCTACGCTCCATAATTTTTTTATTATATGTATTATCTAGTGTTATAGTTTTCCGAAATAATCTTCAAGTCTAAAATCAAGAATTTAATCGTTTCCAAAAGTAATTAAATTTCAGTCAGGCTTTTAAAATCTAAATTATTTTTACAGAATCTAAATTATTTCCATGATCGTTGTAATTGATTTATTACAACTAAATACTTCTGTAACTATCAAGAAGTTTAAAACGACTTTTTACCTAATCGTTAATAAGAACAAAGTTATCATTTTCAGTTTTACTTCCAATATTAATTACCATATATTCTATCATATTATTAGTAAATTTAAACTGAAACAATCTAAACGTAAGAAATATTAGATTTAGTATTACACTTACTATTCATAACAAGGTAAATTCCGTAATCGGGGTTAGGAGAATTAATATAAATATAAGGTTCTTCGTATGTCTAAAATTCAATTCATTAAAAATCTGCCACGTTCTTTGGTCTGTCTTCTTCTGTAATTCCTAGTTTATTCATTCTTTTTGCGAACTCCTCTTTTGTCTCTCCCGGACTTGGCCAAACATCGCTTGGTGTATGTTCTGTTATCATTATTTCATTAATCTTTTTAGCGATATCGGGAAATTGAGCAGAAAGATCTTTATCCTGCTCAGGATTATTTATCAAATTATAAATCTCCAGTTTACCATCAAAATTCTTATAACCATACCAGTCACCCATTCTAACGGCCTGCTCCTCCTTGTATTCCCAATATAGAAATTCGTGCTTCTTTTGGTCAGCCGTTTCTCC
>JAGLSB010000573.1 GCA_023135955.1 Bacteroidales bacterium
TCTATTATTAAATAATTTCTATTAACTTTAATATTCTAAGAAACGATGCAGAAATGAAACTAAAGGATAAGCAAATAATAAGAGGTTTAAAGGAGGGGAACAGGCATACTGTACAATATGTATATGATAATTATTTTCATATGTGCCAGTATATTGTAACAACTAATGGAGGTAATAAAGAAGATTCAAAAGATATATTTCAGGAAGCTTTATTGATATTAATACAAAAAATAGCTGAACCGGAATTTAAGCTGAGTTCGCAGTTTCAAACCTTTCTGTTTTCTGTACTTAATAACCAATGGAAGGTTGAATTAGCAAAAAGAAAAAGAACAAAGAAAATTTCTGAGGTCCCTTTTCTTAAAGACCATACAGATGAAGAGCTCGTTAATTATTACGATCAGAAAATTTCTTCTTCACTTTTATGGAAGTGCTTTAATAAACTCAGAAAAGATTGTCAGGACATATTGCGACTATGGTGGAACGGGCATGGGCAAAAAGAGATAGCCGGTGTTTTATCCTATAAATATGGATATCTCAGAAAAAAGAAAATAAATTGTGATGAAAGTCTTATTTGCATAATAAAGGAGAATGAGGAACTTATGGATATAATAAAAGATGACCCGGATCTTATATCACGCATAAACTTCACATGATGGATAAAGAAAATATTGAGAGAATAAAAGCATATTACCTGGGAGAAATGAATCGCTCAGAGCGATTGGTATTTGAATCGGATCTGGAGAATAATTCTGATTTAAAAGAAGAGTATTTAATTTATAATGGCATGGAGTCAGATTTAAGGGCCATGTCGCAAATAAAAGAAGCGCTTAACGATGCAAATCTACAAGAAGCAATATATGATGCAAAAGAAGCAAGTCAAAAATATGAGAAGAGCCCGGCCTCCCCTTTTAAAGAAATGATAGAGGAAGTAATCCTCAATAAGGGAAATAATGATTACAAAAATATTAAAGTAACAAATGGCAAAGCGATACGGAATATATTTTCATACATAGGCAATGCTGCGGCATTAATTCTTTTGCTTATTATTTTTGGTATTTCCATTATGAAAACAAATCCTGATAAACTATTCGAACATTATTATAGTATGGCAAAAATTGAGATGTTCCATGAAAGAGGAATACAAGATGTTTTTCCCAATGAAATACAACAGCTATACAATTATTATATAAGCAAAGATTTCAAAAATGCAGAAAATACACTCGAGAACATTTCTGATTCATTACAAACCGATTCTACGGTTAAATTTTTGACATCTTTGCTTGAGATGGAAAAAGAAAACTATCCTGAAGCTATTTCACTATTTAATGAAAATCTAAAACCCGATGATTCTTTTTACGAAGAAAGCTTATGGTATCTTGGTTTATGTTATTTGAAAGTGAAAAATTTAGAAGAAGCTAGGACAGTCTTTACAATACTTAAAAATTCAACCGGAAAATACCATACTGAATCTAATGTATTAGTCAGGAAAATTAGGTTCAGGAAATCAAAGATGAAAACGGAATAGCTTGATAAAGGAATATGGGAATTAATTGGGAGCATTCTGAGTTTGGGAAGGAAGGCTTTTAAGATGAATCAGGTCCCTAAATAGGATCTGCTTTAGTAAACACAGCATTATAAATGTTCTTATATATTAGCTATTTGGAATAGTATAGTTACCTTTCTGTATGGGTAAGGTAAAAATAAAGGTAATCGTACTTTAACACACAAGTTATGAATTATTGCCCCAGGTTCCCATCATCCCAGCTCTGTTCAGCATCCTTTCGTTCTATTTTATGGTAGTGCAGAATGTTTAAAAGTGTACTGCTACAATTCCAATCGTCCTAAAATTATCTTCTCAGTTCTGTGCCCATAATTGTCATAAAATTTGCACAGCATTTCCCGCAAATTATAATGCCAAATATTTGGCTGCAAGAACTCGTTCATTGGTTCGCGGAATTTGACGAGCAGCGGTATACCTCGTTCCTTCAAATTATTATCGGCAAATTTTTTGCCAATTATTAAAGAATACTACCTGGGGCAACAAATGCATAACAATGGGTAATATTCAATAGCCAGTTTTTCAATCTATTCGAAATTTATCAAAAATTATTAATATCTTTATTCTAACAACATTGACCACCAAGCTACAGAATATACCCGAAACGTTACCATCAATAGCGAAAAAACAGCGTAATAAAAAATGAAGTTTACTGAGAAATGATTGCTATCTTTATAGAAATGGATAGAAAACAAAAAACCCGGCTTCATCACCAGCATAAAGACTGGGAGAGGAATCACCGGGACGACATTGCAAATATACAAATAAATGGATAGAAATGCAATAGAACGGATTTTGTCAGTTGATAGGTTTGCACCCTACCTTAATTATCATGCGAATGATTTTGAAAAAGCTATTCAACATTATAAAGCAAATATTGAAATTTCAGAATCATTTTATCCTTTACTATCTATTTTGGAAATTGGACTGAGAAATAATATTGACTTTCAATTAAAACGAAAATTCAATGATGAAAATTGGTTTGAGCATCCTGATTTTATAAAAATAGTATCAAGATTTCAGGTAGATAGAGTTTCTGAAGCAAGGAATAGTATTTTGCGTGAAAAGAAACTAATCACATCTGGAAAAATTGTTTCTGAATTGTCCTTTGGGTTTTGGACCTCATTGTTGGATTCAAAATTTGAAATGACTTTATGGAAAAATATTCGATTAGCATTTCCCAACTGCCCGAAAAACCTTCGGAAAAGAAAAACTATGAGTTCTAAATTCAATGGAATTAGGAAATTAAGAAACAGAATTTTTCATCATGAATCGGTTACCTGGAATTTGGGAGTTCTCGAAAACTACAAAAATGAAATTATTGAAGGTATTGACTGGCTTGATAAAGACTTGTTATCATGGAGTGATGAACTGATCAGATTCGATGAGGTAATTAAAAAAAGAATAGGCTTAATCAAGTAAGCTACAGATGGTAACAAACGGTATAATTAATACCTAATCAACCACTTAACGAGAAGTAAAACGAAATTATTACATATAACTTAAACCAAAAAATCACCTTTCAATTGTCGGTACTAATCATACCGTCGAACGTTGTTGCGACACGAGGTCGCATAAATGATTGTTTTACTGAGAATTATG
>JAGLSB010000574.1 GCA_023135955.1 Bacteroidales bacterium
AACCGATTCCGGCATGGCCGGAAGAGCTATTGATAACAATAACAAAAACCATTATTGTGATACAATTAGTATCATTCTGAACCAATTACCTGAACCTGATTTAGGGAATGATGTTTTCCTTTGCCAGGGAGAACAGGTAACTTTATCACCGGGCAGTTTCAATGAATATATTTGGAATACCGGAACTACAGGTAATACCCTAAACGTAAATTCCACTAATTCTTATACGGTTACAGTTACCGATGGCAACTCTTGTCAGAATAGCGATACAGTATATGTTTTTGTACAGTCACCTTTTGAAGGAGAGCAAATATGCTTCCTGACAGCAGATATGGAATTAAACAACAATGTTGTTGTCTGGGAAAAAACTCCGGGCATGGGAACTGATTATTATAAAATATACCGTGAAAATACACAGGGAGGCTATGAAGTTATTGGAACACATAATTTTATTGACGCAGGAATATTTGTTGACACTTTATCTTTTTCCGACCAGCTAAAGTATAATTACAAATTATCTCTTGTTGATACCTGTGGAAATGAATCAGAATTATCACCTGAACATGGCACAATTTTCTTAAAAGTTAACAAGGGCTCCGGAGGTTTTGATCTCACCTGGACTGCCTACGAAGGGACTGAAGTTGCTAAATACGAAGTATATAGAGGTAACGATTCAACAAACATGGCACTGGTTAAAGACATAGCAGGTGGCATTACCAGCTGGTCAGATAATTTTGTTCCCCAATGCGTGGTGTATTATAAAGTAAAGGCTGTTGTTGCTTCCACTTGTATTAATGCAGGAAATCCTGATTATACAGGGATTGAATCAAATATTGCCGGAAACGGAGCGGTTGAACCTCTTCCTATAATCATGGGACCGGTATCGTTTTGTGATGGAGAACAAACGACACTTGATGCCGGCAATTACACTTCCTACCTATGGTCGAATGGTAAAACAACCCAAACAATTGATATTACTGTCGGTGGTACATATACCGTCAATGTTTCGAATGAATTTGGCTGCTACGGTACTTCTGAACCATTTATCCTTCAAGTATCTTCTTCACCTCAATTTGACCTGGGAACTGACACTTCCGTCTGTGGTGCCCAGGTACTAAGCTTAACTGGCCCTTCTGATTTAAAATCATACTTATGGGATAACGGATCCACACAACAGGACAGATCAAGTATCCACAACCGGTCTTTACAAACTAACTGTTACTGATTATAAAGGTTGTAAAGGAGAGGATGAGATACTGGTTACATACAATAATTTACCTACAATTAATCTGAATACTATTGAATACATTTGCGGGGAAGAACCTGCATATCTGGATCCCGGGGAATTTGTAAGCTACTTATGGAGTAATGGATCTTCAGACCGTATTCAGAAAATTTCTACTCCCCAAACACTTGATATTACTGTAACTGATGTACATAATTGTATCTCAACAAAACAAGTACTGATAGAGACGAGATCTTCCGGAATTGTAATCCTTGGCCCTGACATCTCTTTATGCGAGGGCGATTCTTTCGAGTTGACTCCTCAAGAAACTTATGTTTCCTACCTGTGGAGTGATGGTACAACCAACGATATATTAAAGGTTTCCGATCCAGGTAATTACGCATTACAAGCTGTAGACATATTCAATTGTAGTTCATCTGATACTGTTAAAGTTGATATTATTCCAATTCCGCCATCTCCTGACCTTGGTCCGGAAAGGAATATCTGTTATGGTGAATCATTAGTACTCGATGCTGACGTTGGCTATACATCATATCTTTGGAATAACAATGATAACACACAGACTATAACGGTAGATACAACTGGTATCTATTCTGTTAAGGTTTACGCCGAGAATGGATGTTATAATACTGCTTCTGTCAAGATAAATACTGCTATACCATATACATCACAAGAAATTTGCATGGTGACTGTTACGCAAGGTAAAAATATTATAGTGTGGGAAAATCCGGAATTATCATCGATTGAGCAATACCTTATTTATCGGGAATCTACAATAGCTGATACCTATGAATTAATTGGAGTTCAATCTGTGTCACAATTGACTGTATTCATAGATCCCTTATCTGCTCCAATAGAAAAGAGCGACCGGTACAAGATTTCGGTAATTGATACTTGTGGCAATGAAAGTCCACTTAGCAGAGAACATAAGACGATGCACCTCACTATTAATCAAGGTCTGAATGGAGAGGTTAATTTGATTTGGGAAAACTATGAAGGAATGATATTTGGGACATATGAATTATATCGTGGCAAATCTGCTGATAATCTGGAATTAATTAAAACAATTCAAAGTTCCATAACCTCATATACAGATGTCAATGCTCCTGATGGGACTCTATTTTATCAGGTTGCAATAGTAAAACCCGATGCCTGTATTCCCTCAGAGTATACTTTCAAAAAAGCCGGTTCAGATCCTTTTTTAAAATCACTGTCTAATTTTGCTGACAACACTGAGCTAGGTCTTGGTATAAATGATATTCTAAATGATATTAATCTCACTGTTTATCCAAATCCGTTTACTGATTTTACCACCATTAATTATACTCTTGAAAAATCAGCAAAGGTGAGAGTTGAGATCTTCAATTTGGTTGGAGAAAAGCTTTTTGAAATTTTTAATAATAATCAATCCAAGGGAACTTATAAACTTGAGATGAATGCATCTGATGTTAATGACATACCTGGCTTATATTATCTAAAGATTTCGGTAGACGATAGAATAATAATGAAGAAAGCAATACATACACGTTAGAGTAGAAATTAATAGAATGTAAAACTGTCAAAATGAGCGCATGAATACCGGAGCCTCAAATACACAAGACAAGGGATTGAGTATTGGTCTGGCAGAAAGGTTTTCAAAGATTTTACATACAGTTATTTAGTATAATTTATGGAGGGTACAGCCTCAATATTCACCCTCAAATTTCACCTTCCTTAAAAATAATTTCATTTTTCTTCATTTAGCTAGCAGTTTTTTTAGCCTTTTTAACATTAAGGGGTAGAAAAAACTATGCTATGTCAATAATTAAAGCTAAACATATTATCGAAAGAATAGATTTTCTCGTGAGGATGAGGAGTACCGGATGTGCCGGAGAACTTGCAGAGATCATAGGTTTATCAGAGAGAAGTCTCTTTTATTACCTGAGTGAGTTAAAGGAGCTCGGTGCACCCGTCTTCTGGTCCCGGCAAGAGAACAGTTATGTTTATCGTGAAAACGGTAAGATTGAAATAGGATTTAAAATAAATGAAAAATATTAGTTTTTATCCTGGCCGGCAGGATTGAGTATTAATTAAAATTATGAAAATGGAAAACTATGGAGATTATCAAAAGTTTATGAGAACAATGAGTTTAAAAGAAACTCAGAATGTTCGGGGAGGAAGAAACTGGCCTTTTTTTGACCTGCTAGCAATTTTGCAGGACATATACGTGGGAGAGGATTTAACATTGGGGGAAATAATTCCAAAAAAATACTAAGAAAATGAAAGATTATAAAGATTTCGAAGAATATTCACAGATTGTACCAAAGGAGCAATTGACGATGATTAAAGGAGGGTCACCCATCACATTTATGATCATTGATAAACTAGCAGAATGGTCGGTAATTATAAATGAAAAAATCAATGATTATTTTAAGTCAAAACTTTAAAAATAATTTTATGAAAACAGAAATAAATTATAGATACAAAGAAATTCCGCAACAAGAATTAATTGAGTTGGATGGTGGGGTTTATGTTCCTATTGGAAGATTTGGAAATTTAATATTAGTAATTCTATCATTTCTTACTAAGGATGATATTTTATAAAAAATTCTAAGATTATGAAAAATATACAAACAATAGAAGTAGTCGAATTAAGTCGATCAGAATGTATGGATATCAACGCAAAGGGGTGGATTATAGCAGCAGTTGGAGCATTCATAGGATATATTGCTGATGAGTGGGAAGACTTTAAACAAGGCTTTGCAGATGGCCTTGCTGCCTCAGAATAGCGATAATAAGATTATTCACATTACTGTCATTAAATAACAGAAATATGGGCTATAATCAAATTTGAGAACAGCTTTGAAAAGATCGGTTAATAATCGGATTAGTTTGGGAAGGATAAATTCGTGGAATCTATTATTCCACGAAGCATCCTCCAAAAGTAATCCAGATAATGAACAGTAAACAATAAAAAAACAAGATCAAAAAATCATTTAAAAAAATAGATTATGAAAATACTAACAGATATACAAGAATTGAATGAAATCAATGGTGGTCAAATTACAAGTAACACAAGTGGTCAATATGATATTGGGTATTTACTTGGTCGTGCAGTGTCAAGTTTTATTGACATTGGCACATATCTTTACAATTTCTATCCATATTACTATTAAGTTTTAAAATCCGGGAGCAGTAGTATGCTCCCGGAATTGCTTAATCAGAAAAATAATTTCAATTACTCATTAATTACCAAAATCAAATTATCATGAAAACAAAACTTCAAAAGATTAGCAAGAACAAATTATTTTATCTGGGTATAATTTTATTATTCATTTTTCTAATTTATATTCTTATTGACTCATCAGGTTTCGTGGATGGATTTAATCAAGGCTTAAATCCTTCAGGAAGATGAACCGAAATTCAGCAAAGGATAATTTTCTCATTAATGCAGAATACGTTTTTAATAAGCTAAGAATTAGGAGTGTCTTTTATGCAACTATAATAATCCTTGCTTTGACATTCATATTATCCTTTGCCTTTCGTTTTTCGGTTAATTTTACTTTTAATGGAGAAATCTCACAAGCATATACCTACAAATCAGATGATTCTACAAAATTATTAGCCGATAAGATAATTGAGATTCAACTGAACCAGGCTTTATCTGACTTATTCAAAAATCGACAAAATATTAAAGTTGAAATAACAGATGGAAATATCCCTATTTACAAAGGAAAATGCAATATTGTTCAATATTCTAGTTATACAAATAATAACCATAAAGCATATAAGGCAATAATTGCCAGGAATATAAATGAAGGTCAGGTTGAATTCTTTCCATCAAATTTGTCGGGTAATTATAAAACAAAGATTATTATTGATGATGTAAGGATTAAATTAAGCGATCTTTTAAATCTTATAATACTAAAAGATCTCTGTTCAATAGAAATAAATCATTTTAGTTAGGATGAAGAAAATTGAATATAAACAATTAGATCTTACAGACTGTGGCGCTGCTTGTCTGGCTTCTGTATGTGCATATTATAATTTGAATTACCCCTTGACTAAAATCCGAGATTTGGCAGGTACAAATAGTAAGGGAACAAATCTCCTGGGTATGATAGAGGCCGCTGAAAAACTAGGTTTGGAGACAAAAGCAGTAAGAGTCAATAAACAGGATTTGGAAAAGTTGCCTCTCCCCTTTATTGCCCATTTAAATATTCAAAAGAAATGGTTTCATTTTGTGGTTGTGTACAGAATAAACGGGGAAAATATAAGAATTATGGATCCTGCAATGGGGAAATTGCACAAAATCAAACGGAAAGATTTTTATAAAGACTGGACCTCAGTTTCACTCATACTTGGAAAGAGTTCTGAATTCAAAGAAGGAAACCATAAAAGAGGAAATCTTTCTCGATTTTTGGATCTGATTAAACCTTTCCGCTCAAGCTTTATTGAGGCATTTTTTGCTGCATGTATTTATAGTGCCCTGGGAATATCAACATCAATTTTTGTTGAGAAGATTATAGACAATGTAATTCCATCAGGTAATCTAATAATGCTTAATATTATCAGTATAATTTTTGGTTTGTTACTTTTTTCCAGACTATTCATTGGATTTACAAAGAATCTTCTTCTACTCCGTACAGGATTAAAAATAGATAGTAAGCTAATAATGGCGTATTACCGACATGTATTAAAATTACCGATTAAGTTTTTTAATACTATGAGAACGGGTGAAATAATTTCCAGGATAAACGATGCTGTTAAAATTCGGGCATTTATAAATAATGTCGCTCTAGAATTGGTAGTTAATACTTTAATAGTATTATTTACAATGATAGTTATGTTGAATTATTCCTTTTCATTGAGTCTCATTGTTCTTGCAGGAATTCCGGTTTATTATTTGATTTATATCACATTTAATCGCTTTAACAAAAAGAATATCCGTGAATTGATGGAAAAGAATGCAAATCTGGAATCCTCTCTACTTGAATCCTTTAAAGGAATTGAACCAATTAAATCAACTGTAAATGAAAATAGCTTCACAGAAAAACTCGATAAAAAAAGTATCGGACTCTTAAACTCAGGATTTAGAGTGAATAAAAGTTTTAGTGTTGCAGGTACTATTACAGAATTTGTTGCTGTATTTCAGCTTCTCCTTATATTATGGATAGGATCCAAATTTGTAATTTCAAATCAGCTTAGTACTGGCGAGTTATTATCATTTTATACACTTTTCGGTTATTTATCGGCACCTCTATTTAAGCTAATCCTCTCAAACAAAAATCTACAAGATGCATTAATTGCTTCAGACAGACTTTTTCAAATAATGGATATGGAGCAAGAGAATAATAATTGGAAGGAAGATCCGCCGAATATCAAAACTAGTCAGGCAATAATAAAATTAGAGAATGTTAGCTTTAAGTTTCCAGGTCAGCCTGAGTTACTACAACAAATTAATTTCCTTTGCAAGCCTCATACAATAACTAGTATTGCAGGAGACAGTGGTGCTGGAAAGTCAACATTGCTAAGTTTGATTGTAAAACTGAATCTTTCAAGCGGAGGCAAGTTATATTTTAATAATAATGAATATGAAACCCTCTCTCCAGGTTTTCTAAGAAGGAATATAGCTTATGTTTCTCAGAAACCAATTCTCTTTACCGGAACCATTCGAGAAAATATTATTCTTGATGATAATAATTACGATATAGAAAAGATTTGGAAGACAGTTGAGTTTGTTGGTCTGATGGAAAAGCTAGAGGAATTACCAGATAAATTAAATACTCTTGTAATAGAAGACGGAGATAATTTTTCAGGGGGCGAAAGGCAGAAAATATCTATAGCGCGGGCATTGTATCAAAACCCATCAGTAATTTTATTCGATGAGCCTACATCGTCTATGGATATAAACTCTATAGAAAACTTCAATAAACTGCTATATAGATTAAAAAGTATTGGGAAAACGATAGTGATTGTAAGTCATAACACTAACTCCTTATCAAATTCTGATCATATTATATTTTTGAGAAAGGGTAAAATAATTGAGCAGGGAAGATTTGATGAATTAATAAATAGTAAAAGTAGTTTTAAAGCTTACTGGAATAATCAGAACCAATCAGTTTCAAAACAGAATCTTCAAAAAAGCACTCAGAAAAACCAACTAATTTTCAAGTAACACTTAAAAAGTCTAAAAATAGCTATTATAATCATTCACGATAACTATAAAATGCCATTGCAGCAAATAAGCAAATTATCATACCAAGAAATGCGCTTAGCCTGATACCAAAATCATTTCCGGGATCCTTACCAAATAAGGTCAAAATAGCAAAAGCCATAACACCAAGTGTTTGTCCAACTTTATTAGCAAAAGCCCGAACAGCAAAAAACATCCCCTCAATTTTATAAGATTTTTTCTCAGAAACTTCGTCAGATATTTCAGCTATTATCGTGTATGGAAAGATTCCAAGAACAGCAACAGGAAAGGCCGCGATTATTGCTAATGAATAAAGGAATAATCTTGGATTTACATCAATCTTACCCATAAACATCACACTGAAAAACATAATTGCAAACATCATAAAGGAGATAATTATCAATTTCTTTTTCCCAGTCTTTTTTACAAGTTTTACAACAAGTGGGTAAAAAGCGAGAGACAATAAAATCATAATTGACAGAAAATAAGAACCTAATCGTTCAGGCAGCTCCAATAATACTTTTACATAATATAGAAGTCCGCTGGAGATAATTGCCAATGTTATAAAAAAGGAAGAATCTGCAATAATAAAAATTAAAAATTGTTTGCTGGACAATGCGGTTTTTAAAGACTTAAACAAATTAATTTTTGTTGGTTTGCCATCGCAATATCGTTTTTCATTTACTACAATTACAGGAATAAACATCAATATACCAGCAATAACAACAATAACAATAATTGCTAGCCTAAATTGACCTTTAATATCAGAAATTAAAAAGAAGTTCCCTAGCAAACTAGCTAAAAGAGGGATCTGTGATGCAATGATTATTCCGATAACAAAAGTAAATGATAAAACAACAGATAGAGTCAGTTTCTCTTCTTTATTCTTTGCCAATTCAGGCATCAAAGCATTATAAGGAACAATATAAATAGTTAGAAAAAGATATAAACCCAATTGAGTAAAAAAAAGCCATGTGTAATTTTGTGAAGATTCAAAATTATGCATTGGATGAAACAGTAAAACACAAAATATTCCAGACGGTATAATAGATATAAAAAGAAAGGGTATTCTTCTACCCCATCTTGATTCAAGCCTATCGCTGAACCAGGCGATTAAAGGATCGGTAATTGCATCAAATAACCTACCGGATGCCAAAATCAGGGAAAACAATGTAATAATTCCAAACATGCTAATCTGAGGAATTAAAGCAGTCATTCCAGAATTTGTAGGTGGGATATAAAAATATATCAGCATAACACTTACCATGTTGATCATTATGGACCAACCTGCCATTCCAACACCATATCCTAAAAGTTTAGCTGTCCCTTTAAATGTTTCTGACATAAAATTTCTCAGACTTATTAACAATTGAAAAAAGTAAATATATAAATCTCAAACTGTTGATAATTAGTTTAAATAAAAAACACATTCCCTGCCTCTTAGATTTTAACAAGGTAGTAAATTTTCGTAACTTTAGTTCTGTAAGATAAAAGAAAAATACATATCAATGAAAATTTACAAGGACAAGGAAATCCTTGATGGTATTAGGCAACACGATCATAAAGTACTAAACTATATTTATGAAAATGTTTTCCCGATTATTGAGAATATGATTATAAATTCCGGAGGCGGAATAAATCAGGCAAAAGATGTATTTCAGGATGCCATGATAGTGGTTTATAGGAAGATCGGTGCTGAAGGACTGATCCTAAATTGCAAATTCACCACTTATATGTATTCTGTTTGCAGGAATTTGTGGTTTCAGGAGCTTAAATATGGCGATCGTATTTTGGGTAATTCGGTGAGAGACCTTGAAGAAGTTCAGGAAGCTGATTACGATTCTGAATACAAAAACGCTATGTATGAAATTTTCGATGAACATTTACAAGCTTTGAGTAAGGATTGTCAAAAAATATTGAATTTACATTTTACAAATTTTAGCATAGAAGACATCAAGGAAGTAATGGAATACAAAAATTCTCATTATACAATTGATAGAAAATACAGGTGTAAGCAAAGCCTGATAAAAAGAATTATGAATGACCCCCGGTTTAAAGAAATAAAAAATGGATATAAAAACAGAGGCCGATAAATATTTTGATGGTTTACTTTCTAAGAAAGAAAGAAAGAAATTCAGAAAGAAAATCAAAAATAATCCAGAAATTAGGGATTACCTTGATCAACGGGAATTTCTTGAGGCTAAACTACGTGAATATTTTCATGATAAAGAAAACATCGATAAGAATTCAGAAAACGATGTTAAGAATTATTTAAATAATTACATAGGGAATAGTGAAAGAGAATATGAGTTTAAGACTATTATCTCCAACTTATCAAAAAAAGAAAAGAAGAATAGATTTATCCTTAATCCAGCTATTCTGAATCTTGCTGCTGCGGTTGCCTTATTTATAATAATCGGTTTAGGGCTAAGTAATAAATTTATTCAAAATAGTAAACAAAAAAGATATCTTGATCTATATGCTCAATATTTTGAGCCTGAAGAAGATTTCTATTCCGGGCATATAAGTCTAAATGGTCAGGATAGTGTAAAATACTCTTTTAATGACACATACAGCCCCGATGAGTTGAATGATAAATTCTACAATATTGTTAGGAGTGGTTCTTATGATGATGAAAGTTTGGTATATTTTTCAGTGTTACAGCTAAAAAATGAGAATTATGATCTCGCTATAATTCAACTTAAAGAGATCCTACAATATGCAAATCCACCGGTATCGGACATGGCATGTTGGTATTTTTCCCTTGCTAATATTAAGTTAGGGGAAAAGAAAATTGCAATTGAAAATCTAACTAATTTATGTAAAGGGAACAGTGAATATAAGGAAGAAGCCTGCGAACTTATAAATAAAATTGCTAATAAGTAATTTTAAAGAAAGAAATTATTATTAGTAAATTTAGCCAATTAAGTAAATTAATATGGCATCCTTTCCTTTTTACAAACAACATGATGCGATGGATTGCGGGCCCACCTGCCTGCGAATGGTCGCAAAACATTACGGGAAAAATTATACTCTTCAAACCCTTAGAGAGAAAAGTTCAATAAGCCGCGAGGGCGTTTCTCTTCTAGGCATAAGCGATGCTGCTGAATCTATCGGCATGCGAACTATGGGGGTTTCACTTACTATTGAACAAATAAAGAAAGAAGCTCCACTCCCATTTATCGCTCACTGGAAACAGGATCATTTTGTAGTCGTTTATAAAATTAAAGGTAATAAGGTTTTTGTATCAGATCCTGCTTTCGGATTAATAAAATACAGTATTGAAGAGTTTAAATCGGGTTGGATAAGCAATAAAAGAGAAGGTCAAGACAAAGGTCTTGCTCTTTTAATTGAACCAAAACCTGAGTTTTACTTAGAAGAGGGTGAAAAAATCAGCCGCTCCAGTTTTGGTTTCCTTAGAAAGTATATAAAGCCCTACAGGAAATTTATGGTGCAACTATTTCTGGGTGTGCTGATTGCAAGTATACTACAGTTAATTTTCCCCTTTTTAACACAAGCTATTGTCGATTATGGTATTAACAATAAGGATCAGTCTTTTATTGTTCTGATATTAATAGCACAGCTTGTCCTTACTCTTAGCAGACAATCTGTAGAATTTATCAGAGGCTGGATTCTTCTTCATTTAAGTACACGAATTAATATTTCCCTGATTTCCGATTTCCTGATTAAATTGATGAAGCTACCAATCAGTTTCTTTGATACTAAGCAAGTTGGGGATCTACTACAAAGAATAGGTGATCATAAACGTATTGAATCCTTTTTGACTAATTCCTCCTTAGATATTTTATTCTCAATATTTTCATTATTTATATTCGGAATTGTTTTGGGTATCTATAATTTACAGATTCTGACTTTGTTTATAATAGGTTCAGTATTGTACTTTCTTTGGGTTTACATTTTCATGAAAAAACGCAGAACTCTTGATAACAAAAGGTTTATTAAACAATCAGAGAATCAAGGGAAGCTTATACAAATAATAAATGGGATTGAAGAAATCAAAATTAACAACGCTGAAAGACAACAAAGATGGGAATGGGAAGAAGTACAGGCTTCTATGTTTAAAATAAATGTTAAATCCTTATCCTTAAATCAATACCAACAGGCTGGAGCTGTTTTAATAAATGAAATAAAGAATATACTAATAACATTCTTGGCTGCAAGTGCAGTAGTTAACGGGACTATGTCGTTGGGTATGATGCTGGCTGTAGCATATATTCTTGGACAATTAAACGCACCAATTGAGAGAATGGTATTTTTTATGCGATCTACCCAGGATGCTAAAATAAGTCTGGAAAGATTAAGTGAAATTCATGAAAATAAAGAAGAGGAAATTAGTGATGCTCAACTAGCAGGACTGTCAACATTGGGTAATATAAGTATTCAGAATCTAAGTTTTAGCTATGAAGGACATAATTTACAGGAAGTACTTACTGATCTGAACCTTGACCTTCCAACTGGATCAGTTACTGCAATTGTTGGGGCAAGTGGAAGCGGGAAGACAACTCTTGTAAAACTATTATTAGCTTATTACAAAATCTTAAAAGGCGAAATTAGAATCGGTGATCAGAATTTGAATAATATTAACCCGTCTGATTGGAGAAATAAATGTGGAGTTGTTCTTCAGAATGGCTACCTTTTTTCTGATACCATAGCCAGGAATATTGCTCTAGGAAAAGATGAAATAGATACTGAAAGTCTTATAAATGCTGCGAAACTTGCAAGTCTAAACGATTTATTAGAAAAATTACCTTTAGGGTTTAATACGAAAGTTGGACAAGAAGGTCAAAGTGTTAGTGGTGGTGAAAAGCAACGAATCCTTATTGCAAGGGCGATTTATAAGAATCCTGATTTTCTTTTTATTGATGAAGCAACCAGCTCTCTTGATGCAAATAATGAAAAAATGATTTTAGAAAATCTTAAAGATTTCTACAAAGGAAAGACAGTCTTTATCGTCGCTCACAGACTGAGTACAGTAAAAGATGCAGACCAGATTGTAGTTCTTGATCAAGGGAAAATAGTTGAGAAGGGTACTCATATGGAATTATCTGCACTAAAGGGGAAATACTATGAACTGGTAAGAAATCAGTTAGAGTTAGGAGCCTGATTACAAATCAAATTCCATTTCATCTCTTCCTGTTTTCCGAAGAAGACACCCGAATATCAAAATAATAAGACCTTATTATCCTGATTATAAACAGATTTCTACCATTTCAGCCATTTATATCTTTTGCTAATTTCTCCTAACTTGACTGCAAACATAAATTCATGTGACCCTAAGCTATGTCTCATAATATTTGCCATGGAATAATCATAAGCATACCCAAAAACATAACTGTCAATACTGAGACCAGCTAACACTATGATGGCATTGCCAGTACGGAAGGTTAATCCTCCCCAATAGGACTGATCATAAAAGAGCTTTACTCTGAAATCTCCCTGGAAAGCTCCATTCTCATTATATTTCAAAAGTGTTGATGGGGCCAGAATAAGCTTATTACTGAGTTCAAAGTCGTAGCTCCCGAACAAGTAGTAATTTCTGTCTAATTCATATTTGTCATAACTTTTAGAGCCAAATCTAATAATTGATTCCAATAATTGATCAACAGAAAAACCTATGGAGTAGGCAGGGGAACTAAAATACACTCCTACATCTGCATCAGGAATGAAAATCGACTGACGGGCTGAGATCCAGAGATCATCATCAGGATCCCTGGGAATTACCCTGTCCTCATCAAATTTCAGCTGGTAAGCAATCAATGACAATCCAAATGACATCTGCGATTCATTTGATTCATTGTACAAATGATAAGCGTAAGAAACCCTCATTCCGGTCCTTCCCAGTGCGCCGCTACGATCATTGAATATGTAGCCGCCTAATCCTACTTTTCCACTTGTAAAACCATAAACCTCTTTTCGTTTAACTGGAGCCTTTTTTTTAATGAAACTGCTAGGCATTATCCTCGTGTTGAAACTTAAAGCATAGGTAGACGGTGCATCACTTAAGCCAATCCATTGCTCTCTGGCTGTAAGATTTACTAAGCTATATCCTCCTGCCCCTGCCATAGCCGGATTAATCAAAAAGCCATTTAGCACATACTGACTATACAAAGGAACCTGCTGAGCCTCCGCTTTCAGCCCTGACAAAAGAATTAACAAAATACCATATAGTACTTTCCTTAATAGCATAACAAATATTAGACTCGTTTTAATTTCTCACTATTTAATTACTGTAACAGAACCAGTAACTCGCTTATAATCAGCATATTTTAACATGAACACATACATGTATGAACCTGTTGGAACCAGATTGCCATTCATATTGGTCCCATCCCAGGGAGTTGGGTACCCTTCCACAGACTTGTAAACCAATCGGCCCCATCTATCATAAATCTCAACTACCACATCCGGAAACCCCTCAAGTTCATCAATAATCCATATATCATTTTTTCCATCATAATTCGGTGTGATAAGGTTAGGAATATCAATGAAATAATCTTTCAGATTACAATCATCAATGATAATTGTATCACTACCAAAACATCCAAATTCGTTTTCAACTTCCACTGTAATCTCGTGCCGGCCGGAACTTATCTCTATTTGCTGGGAAACTTCTCCGGTTGACCAGTTAAAATAAATTCCGTCCCCACCGGAATCAAGGATTAAGTATCCGCATATTGAAGTATCTTGACCTAAATCTACATGTGGACTATCAATTAATTCTAAATACAGTTCATCACTTACCTTACAACCGGCATCATTGAAGACCGTACATGATATCATACCTTCCGATGCTGTTTCATATGAAAAGCTGGTGGAGCCGTCATGCCAGTTTATTGCTTGAAATTCACCAGCCGGCGTAAGTCTGAAAATGTCACCTTCGCATATTGAGGTGTCATTACCCAATTCTACATCTGGTGATGATATCATCTTTATAGTAGCTGATTTCAGAGTACCCACACAAGAGTATTGTGATGTTTCCTGCACGTTTATCTCATATTCACCAGGAACCAGTTCCCAATCAATGATAACCGAGTCTCCGTAATCACGCTTGATGTTTCCTCCATCCACATTCCATATAAATGTCGATCCTGTTGAGCCGCTAACAGCATAAAACAAACCTGTATCCCCGGGGCAGACTTCTGATAGATAGCCCGGACCTGAAATGGCATTATCCAGGGTCCGTATTTCACTTGTTTCGGGAACGGCAGATTTACTGATAGCTAAGGCTCCTAAGGCAGTACATCCGGAACCGGAAGTTACAACTACTGATATTGTTCCTTCCAGTGTCCCTGTCCAATTTACATCTATACTCTGGTTTGTAGCTGATCCAATAATGCTTCCCTCATTAACATTCCAACTATAAGTTTTTCCAGACAGTCCTGTTAGCGAATAGCTCTCTTCCTCAAGAGCGCAAACATTTGTTTCACCTTCAATTAATATT
>JAGLSB010000575.1 GCA_023135955.1 Bacteroidales bacterium
CGATTCCTCCAAGAATAATCTCTGTGGCACCCATTTCCGCAACCCATTTTGGAATTACACCCGGTTCGTGAGGTGGAGGTGGTAATATTTCGACATTTACCACTTTATTATTCTCAACTATGTAAAATTTAAACATGCCTGCTCCACCAAAATGTCCGTGAAGATTGTCGCCGTTTATAGGAATTGCAATTTTTCTCATTATATATGTTCTTTTAAAACCGGTTTGAAAATGATGTTTTTATTATTTCTATAAAAACTTTTACAAAATTAGCAGATTTTCCGTTTACCCTGGCAGTTTTTCAAGAAGAATTTACATTAAGAGATGAGATGAGTCTTTTAAATGATATATTATCTTTTATTTATCCTTTGAAGTGTGAGGTTTGCGGGAGGGTTTTCTCGGAGTCTGAGTGTGTGATCTGCTCGTTTTGTAATATGAAACTTCCCAGGTCGAATTATCATTTGGATGAAGTGAATCCTATGATTCAGTTGTTTTGGGGCAGGGTTGAGGTCCTTCGCGCATCCTCTTACTTCTTTTTCTACAAGGGTAGTCCATATCAGCCTTTATTACACAAGCTTAAATATAAAGGTAAGAAAAATATTGGCTTAGTTCTGGGAAAACTTTTTGCTGCAGAACTTCTTTACACAGCCTTTTCAGAATCCGATTTTATTATCCCCATCCCTCTTCATCCTAAAAAACAAAAGAAAAGAGGGTATAACCAAAGCGAAATGATAGCGAAGGGTATTAATACTTTATTTAATTCTGAATTGAATACAAAAATACTTTTACGAAAAGGCTTTGCTGAAACGCAAACTAATAAGAATCGATTCGAACGCTTCCTAAATATGAAAGATCAATTTTGTGTAGAAGCACCAGAATTAATAAAAGGGAAGTCAATTCTTTTGGTCGATGACGTAGTAACTACAGGTTCTACTCTCGAGGCTTGCGCCCAATTACTGAATGATGCCGGCTGTGGTGAAATAAGCATTCTGACTCTTGCTATTGCATAAGAATGAGCATTTATTTAATCAAATTTCCCTTCTGTTCCCCAACTATATGAGTCGGTTTCAAAACCGATATGTGATAAGACCCTATCTACAACTGTCATTGCCAATTCCTCGATGTTAGCAGGATTTGAATAAAATGAAGGAATTGCAGGAATAATGGTTGCCCCGGCTTCTGCCAGATTAGTCATGTTCCTGAGATGGATAAGACTAAAAGGTGTTTCCCGGGGAATAAGAATAAGCTGTCTTTTCTCTTTTAACATCACATCTGCGGCTCTTAAAAGAAGATCGTCTGATATTCCTGCAGAAATCCGACCGAGAGTTCCCATGCTACACGGACAAATAATCATTGAATCAAAATCGGAAGATCCAGAAGCTATGGGTGAGCCGAAATCATTTTTGTTATATTGAGTAAAAAAATCCGGGATATTAATCTCTTCTTTTAATTCATGCTCCCATACTTTTTTCGCATTTTCAGAAATTAAAAACGCGACCTGTTCAAGCTCGTCTTTATGCTCTTGAATCTTAGATATCAACAACTTAGCATAGACTGAGCCGCTTGCTCCGGTTACTCCTATGATTATTTTGCGTTTTTTCATTTAAAATGATAATAAATTGTAAAGCTTATTACATTATTATACTGTCCACGGTTCAATAAATATGTCTGAGAACTTGCGTGATCCCTCATTGGTATGAGATTATACGAACTTCTTAACCCCGCCATTATATTTTCTGTCATAGTATAATAAATCCCTATATTTCCATTCAGACCAAAATGATGATAAGGCGGCCGATATTCCTGATCCATTTCTCCATACTGGTCTTCTTCTTTATGAAAAAGATAAATATCGGGAGAAATACCTGCATCAATTAAAAGCATAGGATGAATCTTATATTGGTACATTAACGGGATTTCAACATAATGAATTGTAAGCTTATACAGATTAGGATTTTCATCTGAAGGCTTGCTGTATGCCCCTTTTTGAATATACCTCAATTCAGCTTTCCAGTTAGAGTTTCGGTTAATCTCCTTAGTAATATATCCCCCGGCTGATAGTCCGATTTTATTAAATCCGCCATATGTGTCCCCATCGACCTGTGAAGCTGTCATTCCTGCAAAAAATCCACCTTCAAAAGGCTGTGAAAATGAAATTTCAGTAATAAATAACAGAGATATAATTAATGTGAAATTCTTCATGATACTTTGTTTGGTCTGAAGGTGGTGTCTTATTATTGTGAAAACTCTTTGTTATCAGTATTTTAACCCCCTGAAGGGGGACTTTAGAGAATCGTTTTTAGAACGCAATCATGCTCATATATATTTTCTCTCATCCATTAAACTTTTAAATATTGTTTTGACTTTCAGGAAAGCCTAACCGGTAGGATAAAAATAGATAATTTATTCAAAAAAACTCAATCCGATGTTATCTTATTGCGGAAGGATTCAATACCTCTGGTAGCTGTATCCTTAATAAAAGTAAAATTTCTCCTTACAGGTGCCGTTTCGTTTGGGTCGATCAGAAAAATTTCTGTTTCTGCCGGAACATAGTCTATTAATCCTGCAGCAGGATAAACATTCAGGGATGTCCCGACAACTAAAAATATGTCGGCTGATTTTACAATTTGTGCAGCTTCGGGAATTTTTTCTACGGATTCTCCAAACCAAACAACGTGTGGGCGTAGTTGGGATCCTTTTTCGCATTTATCTCCTTCCTTAAGCTCCCATCCATCTATATTATAAATAAGGGAAGGGTCTTTTGTGCTTCTGGATTTGCGAATTTCGCCATGTAGATGAAGCACTTTTGTACTACCGGCTCTTTCGTGCAAATCGTCTACATTCTGAGTAATAATTTGCACATCGAATTGATTTTCCAGAGCAGCCAGAACTTTGTGAGCTTTATTTGGGTGGACTTCAAGTAACTGCTTCCTTCTTTCATTATAGAATCTCAAAACGAGGGCGCGACTTGACGCCCATCCCTGAGGTGAAGCGACTTCATAAACATCGTACTGCTCCCACAATCCACCCATGTCCCGAAAGGTTTTCAGACCACTTTCTGCGCTGATCCCTGCGCCGGATAGAACGACTAGTTTTTTCACTGTGAAATATTTTAATTTATCTTTTTTAGCAAGTTACGAAAAAAGATGATGTGCTGGTGTGCTGGTGTGGTTCCATATTTTTCTTTATTTTAGCAAATAGATATATGCAGAAAACCACAGTGATAATTATTCGTTAAATGATTGATAAAGAGACAATAGGCAGAATATTTGATACTGCAGATATCGTTGAAGTGATTTCAGAATTTGTTCAATTGAAAAAGGCCGGAGCAAATTATAAGGGACTTAGTCCTTTTGCCAATGAGAAAACCCCTTCTTTTATGGTGTCTCCTTCTAAAGGAATTTTCAAGGACTTTAGCTCTGGAAAAGGTGGAAATGTTGTGAGTTTTCTAATGGAGATCGAAAAGCTCACTTATCCGGATGCTCTTCGGTATCTCGCTAAAAAATATAATATTGAAATTGTTGAAAAAGAAAAGACCGAAGAGGATATTCAACAAGAAAATGAAAGAGAAAGTTTGCTGGTAATTTCTTCTTTTGCAAATAAATTCTTCATCGACAAACTTAACAAAAATGCTGAGGGAAAGGCTATTGCATTAAAATATTTGCAAGAAAGAGGTTTTCGGGAGAATATGATTGAGAAATTTCAGCTTGGTTATAATCCAGACTACAGTACGGCTTTAACCGAAGAGCTTTTAAAAAACGGTTTTAAGAAAGAATACATTAGCAAATCAGGTGTAGCGTCTGAAAGTAATGGAAAGTTTTTTGATCGATTCCGGGGTAGAATTATTTTTCCAATTCATGGTTTATCCGGATCGGTTCAGGGATTTGGAGGAAGAACTTTAAGAAGCGATAAAAATGTTGCTAAATATTTGAATTCTCCCGAATCAGAAATATATCACAAAAGCAGAATATTATACGGACTGTTCTTCGCCAAGAAAAGCATTATAACCAGCGATCGCTGTCTTCTTGTTGAAGGATATACAGATGTCATCGCTTTTCATCAGGCCGGAATAGAAAACGTTGTTGCTTCATCAGGAACAGCTCTAACTGTTGAGCAGATAAGATTAATTAAACGATTCACTCCGAATGTAACAATTATTTATGATGGAGATGAGGCAGGAATTAAGGCTTCGTTTAGAGGGATTGATCTGGTTCTTGAAGAGGGACTGAACATTAGGGTGCTTTTACTCCCGGATGGGGAGGATCCCGATTCTTTTTCCAGAAAAAAGAGTTCAAGTGAATTAGTAGAATTCATTGATAAAAATGAGCAAGATTTTATTTCATTTAAGTCTGGAATACTATTAAAAGATGCTGAAAAAGACCCGGTAAAAAAGGCCACATTAGTCAATGACATACTTCGATCTGTTTCCATGATCCCGGAAACCATTAATCGCTCTATTTATATCAAGGAGTGCAGCTCAATACTAAATATGGATGAGCATGTATTATACAGTGAAGTAAATAAGCTCCGAAGAAAAAAGCAAAATCAAAAATGGACTTCTCGTCCTTCTTATGAAGAAGTTGTGCCTAAAGAATCGCCCAGTCAGCCTCAGGTTCCTGCTTTTGTTGAGGCGGTTTACTCAGAATATGAAGAAAGGGATGTAATCAATTTCCTATTACGGTATGGTAATGATATGCTAAATCTTGCAGATGAAGAAGGGGAAATTTCAGTTGCTAAATATATTATCCGGGAAATTCAGAATGACCAGTTAGAAATTGAAAATCTGGTTTATAAAAAAGTGTTCGAAACAGTTCAGGGTTTATTGGAAAAAAATATGGAAATAAAAGATAAATATTTTGTATTTCATGAGGATAAGAAAATTCAGGATCTCGCTGTGGAAATATTTACGGAAAAACATGAGATAAGTAAAATCTGGAGAAAAAAAGACAATTATATTGAATTACCCGGCGACAATCCCGGCATTGCAGTCCCGAAAGCATTGCTGGCATATAAAAGCCGAATAATAACAAAAGCCATAAAAGAAACTCAGGATAAAATATCCAAGGCATCGAAATCTGAGGACTTAGAAGACGTCCGGGAATTACAATCTCAATTCATAAACCTGAAGGAAATTCAAATGTTAATTTCCAGGCAATTGGGCGCCCGAACCATAATATCTCCCTAAATTATTAATGTCTATTATTGAGTGTTGAGTTTTATATGCGTTGAACCTGGTTTTCTATTGACTCACAAAGAATAATAAAGTACTTTTATATTGTCTGAAAGAACCTGATTATTTTGTTTAAAAAACAATCGCCTCAAGGGATTATTATGATGTGTCTAATCCACTAAACTGCCAATCTATGAAGATAGATATTTCTAAATACCTAAAAGACAGATATATAGAATCTGTACCTCCTAATGAGTTCCCTGGGCCGGTTGTTACTATCTCGCGCGAACTAGGATGCTCTTCTAAAATTTTCGCACAATTATTAACTGATAAGTTAAATTTAGCTGATAAGTACGAGAAAAAAATTCCCTGGAGGTATATCAGTAAGGAGATTATGGAAGAATCTGCTAAAGAGTTAGGTGTAGACAATGTTGAAATTCAACATGTTTTTGATTACAAGCAACACGGAGCAATAGAGGATCTGCTTCTGTCTTATTCAAGAAAGTTTTATAAAACAGATCGAAAAATTAGAAATACCATTGCAAGGGTTATCAGGAATTTTGCTGAAGAGGGAAATTCAATCATAGTTGGCAGAGGAGGAGTTGCTATCACCAGAGATATTCCAAAATCTTTTCACGTTCATCTGGAGGCTCCTCTTGACTGGAGGGCATTGAGAATAAGTGAAAAACATAAAATGAATATTGAAGCTGCCAAAAAAGAGTGTGTTGAAATTGATAAAAAAAGACAGCAATTTCGCGATTTTTTTGAAGGGAAAGGCAATGATTATACACGCTTTGACATGAAGTTCAATTGTATGACGCTTGACCAGGAAGAAATTGCTGATATAATAATTTCCAGCATGAAAATCAGGAAATTGATTTAGGGATTGGGAATGGTTCGCATTTCGGCTGCCCTTCGACCAGCACACCAACAATTTGCCTCATCTAATAATTTTATTAATTTTATATGCTAATATCTGTATATGAAAGCAATGCAATTTATCTTTTTTTTAGGGCTGGGAATCTTTCTGGTCCTTACCTCTTGTCAAAATAATTCTACTGATAAGATCATAAATCAAACATTTGAAGCTGATTCGAAAAATATGCCCGATGATAACCTGAGGGAAATTTTTTACAGCATGTATCTCCCTAATGAAATGAGTCGTCTTTTAGAAAGAGTTGGAGCAAATTTTTATCCTGAAATTCTTATGCCTGACGAAGACTTTTCTCGTTACTCCGAAGAAAATGACATTGCTACTGCTATTGGAATTTATGGTGTTGATCTGAGCTATGCACAAATATATGAACAGAACTTATTATCAGCTAAATACTTAACAACACTTAAATTTCTGACTCCAAAAATTGGCATCCCTGAAGATCTTTATACAGATTTATACGATAATTTTGAAAATTATTTTTCAAACCCTGATTCTCTCGACAAGATAACCTCCCTGTTCTACATGAAAACTGACGAATTTCTGAAAGAAGCCGGGAAAAACGCTCACGCGGCATTAATTGTCATGGGAGGCTGGATAGAGGCTCTTTATATTGCAAACAAAATTCTGGAGTATAACTCAAATAATATAGAGATATTAGATAGAATTGCTGAACAAAAATATTCCTTAAATAGCTTGATTTCTCTTATGAATAATTATCAAGACGATACCTATATTGCAGAAAGTATCGCTCAGTTGAAAAAATTGAAACAAAGTTTCGATAAATTCGACATATATTATAATCAGAAGGGATTTCAGATTGATACAATTAATAAAACTTTCTTTACCGAAGGCTATGAATCGGGGTTGACAATGGATTTAGCTTCAGAAATAAATCAGCTTATAATTGAAATACGGAATGGATTTGTGCTTTGAGGTTGAAGAATATTGAATCCTATTTCCTAAGCAGGCCTCGGAAAATTATCTCTTCTTTTTAATCAAAATAGTATGTATATTTGCAATAGGGTTATAAATTAACATGGTATGTATATTCAGCGTAACATAGCATCTTACTTAAAAAGAATCTTAAAACAGTTCCCTATACTCTCTCTAACTGGTCCCCGGCAATCAGGTAAAACCACCTTGCTAAAAAAAGCGTTTCCAAATTATCAATATATTAACCTGGAACGTATTGATTACAGGGAACTAATTTTATCGGATCCTATTGGGTTTTTAAAAACAACCGGATCACAGGTCATCTTTGATGAAGCACAGAACGTCCCCGAGCTTTTTAGCTATATACAAGTTATTTCAGACGAACGAGGGACTCCTGGTCAGTATATATTATCTGGTTCACAAAGTTTCTTAATGAACGATCATATTTCACAATCTCTGGCAGGGAGAGCACATATCAGTCATTTATTTCCTTTCGACATAACCGAGATACCACGAGATGTATCAGACATCAACAAAATTATTTGGAATGGTTTTTACCCGAGATTATACAATACAAATATTGCGGCACCCGATTTTTACCCTTCGTATTTGCAGACCTATATTGAGCGGGATGTGAGATCATTAAAAGCTATTGGAAATTTGAATACTTTTTCCCGTTTTCTTGGATTATGTGCAGGCCGCATCGGACAAGTACTTAACTTATCATCATTGGCAAACGATACGGGCATTACTGTAAATACAGTAAAAGCATGGTTATCATTATTAGAATCAAGTTTTATTATTTTTCAATTACAAGCCTATCACAAAAATTATAGCAAAAGGTTAATCAAATCACCCAAAATCTATTTTTATGATACGGGCGTAGCCTGTTCTTTGCTTAGACTTACAAATGCTGAAATGATAAGAACGCATTATCTTTATGGCTCATTATTTGGAAATCTTGTTATAAGCGAAATTGTTAAATCCCAACATCACATAGGGAAACCCGTATCAGCATATTATTGGAGAGAAAGCAATGGTACTGAAATAGATTGTATCCTCGAAAAAGGAAATGATGAAATAGTGGCCCTTGAAATAAAGGGAGGCGAAAGCTACAGCAAAGATTATCTCAGAAACTTCAAAAACTTTCCAGAAAAGAATGTTAAAGTACATAAAAAGCTAATATATACCGGGGATAAATCTTCCTATATTTCGGATGTACAATTAATAAGCTGGAATGATTTTCCAAAATTTTTAAATAATATAAATCAGTGAGACTATGATTTTGTAATCAAAATCATTTAGCCGAACTGATCCCGAGCGGTAGTCGAGGGATCTCATGGGTTATATTAACTTCGTTGAGCTCTTCCGGCCACGCCGGAATCGGTTCCCCGCACCTTGGTGCGTATGGACAATAAAATATTCCATTGAGATACCTCGTCAGCTCTGCTGAGGTAGTTTATTGATTCAAAATAATTTTATTTGGACTTCCACTAATTGACAAATTAATTTAGGAATCTGGGAGCCTGAATCCGTATCCGTAGATGAGTTGGCTCATTAATAATTGCACTTTATAAGTAACTCATAAGCTATTTACCACATCAATAATCCCTTCAGGTTCCTGTAAATGATATGCTTTTAATCCCGCTTTCCTGGCTCCTTCCACATGTTGTGGTGAGTCATCAATAAACAATGTTTCTTCAGGAACCAGGTTACTGTTTTTAATTACAAAATCGAAAATTTCAACATCCGGCTTACGAAGGTTTACACGGCAGGAGTAATAACACTTTTCAAATAAGGGATCCATATTTTCAATCCCATACCACATTTCCAATTTCTTAAAATAATATTTCAAATGTGTTTCGTTGGTATTGCTCAAAAGGAATATTCTATACTTGTTTTTAATGTTTTTTATAAATTCATAATTCCTTTTAGGAAAATCAAGCAACATTGCATTCCAGGCTTCAAGACTATCTTTCCTGCTGATTTGCTTTTTCGTAAGACTCTCAAGCTCTGTAAAGAATTTTTGTTCATCAATTTTTCCTGTTTCAAACTCATCAAAAATGGTATTCTGTTTGAATTGATTGAATAATTCATCAAAGTTATTTACTCCTAATTTGACAAAAGCATTTCGGGTTCGGAAATAATCGATGTTTATAATTACTCCGCCAAAATCGAATATGATGTTTTTTATGCCGGTTGTCATTGGG
>JAGLSB010000576.1 GCA_023135955.1 Bacteroidales bacterium
GCCCAAACTGACTGAATGGAAGTGCTGAACTATTGCGTAAATCTTGTAATTTACGAGTAGAAATACCAAGGGCTTTTGCGGCTTCTTTTGTGTTTAACCACTCTTGATGTTTTGAATGGCTGTCGTTTTGCATCATCGAATCGACTTTGGACTCGATTGCTTCAAGCTTATCCCAAAATTCCTGGAAAAGTTTGATTTCAAATTTAGATTTTTGTGACATAAAATTAATTTAAATTAATAAAATGCCACAATAGTATACTGATTTTCAGCCTAATACATTAGGCTCGAATGCACCTCGAATGTTTTTATATTACCTCACCTCTATTTTCTGCTTTCTCTTTGGCATATAGAATAAAGGATTCCCTAAGTTTGTCAATAAATATTGTTGTTTGCTTTCTTTTAGCAGCTACTGTCAACAAATCACGAAACTCCTTATCAGTGTATTTAACATCGAATAATTTGCTAAATACTCTCAATGCTTCTATGGCAGATAGGTTCCCATTTTTATTATTTATAGCTTTCGAATAAAACAATGCTTGAACTAATTCTGCAAGTTCAGATTTTCCACCTTGATTCCGCCAAATAAGACGTCCAGGATAAAGATCATAACTTAATTCAGATTCAATCTCATCGCTTTTCTTAACTATTTTTTCGAAGTTCTTAAGTTCTTGTATTACACTAAAAAGAGTTGATTTCTGAATTAAATAATAATCTGAAATATCCTTAACATTAAATACAATTTCACCCCTGTAATATGGTTTATTATTCCTTGATAAACCATATACGATTAAATGTCTATCATGCTCTAAAATTTCTACTAATGATCTATTTTCTGATAATGGATGGGTGTTATATATCTCCTGAAAATCATGTAAAATATCTCTAATTAGAAGAAGTTTCTCTCTTTTGCTTGTGTTGGTTTCTAATAAATGAAAACTAACATTTGAAAAGAAGTCCTTTTTGAGGATTTCCATTTTCTCATAAAATTCAGATGGACTCCCTGCAATAGTAAAAGACAGAAAACCGGGTATTTTAGCTTGACTCAATTCTACTTTTAAATCCTTTACATTAGGGTGATCGATATCCTTTAACTCAAAAATGTCTTCAGGAGTCTTTATCAAGTTGAGTTCGATTAATTCTAGAATTTCTTTATTACAATTTGATATAGCTTCAAAAGATCTTTCTTTACATATTAAATAAAAATACTCATAATCGGGTCCGTTACTTTTCATTGAAAAATAGTTTTAAGTGTATCATCTACAGCCTTCTCATCAAAGGCAGCTAAATAAGCTTGGGTAACATTCAAACTAGAATGTCCCAAAGTTTTTGAGAGGTTATAG
>JAGLSB010000577.1 GCA_023135955.1 Bacteroidales bacterium
TGCGATAAGGTCAGGAAACAAATGGAAAAAGCTGCCTCAAAACTTGATTTCATTGAAGCCGCAAGACTCCGCGATGAATTGTTTGGAATGGAAAAAATATTGAATGAGAAATTGAAGAAGTAAAAAATGGTTATCGTAGGGACGTGCCACGTGGCACGTCCCTACGATAACCCACCATCCTACCCCCCATACAAATACCTCTTAATCTTCTTAGTAGGAGTCTTTTCAAATGGAGTAGCGTGGAAAACAACCTTATTGAGACGTGAGAATTTATTAACTCGCTGATTTACGTATTGCTGTATTTCTGCTAATACTTCATCCATCGTTTCATGTGAAATTTCTACGGCTTTTTCGTTCAACTTCAGCATTTTATTTTCCAGTTCCTCAAGATTGATATTTACCATCGCAATAATTTTCCCCTGCAAATGTAAAACCAATGATTCTTCAACTGCTTCAATTCCATTTATCAGTGATTCGATTTCTTCAGGATAAATATTCTCACCACTGGTACCCAATATCATATTTTTTATTCTACCCCTGATGTACACTACTCCTTTTTTATCGATATAGCCAAGATCACCGGTTCTGAAATATCCATCCTCAGTAAATACTGCTTTTGTTGCTTCTTCATTCTTATAATAACCCGGCATTACATTAGGACCTGACGCAACTATTTCACCTAAACCTGTTTCCTCGTTTACATTAATAAGTTTCATATGAATCCCTTCCATTGCAGGTCCTGTTCCCTGATAAACTGAATCCTTGGGAGAACTTCCTGAAAGCATTGGTGCAGTTTCTGTAAGTCCATAACCAATCGCATAAGGAAACTTAGCTTCACGCAAATAACGTTCAATCTGTCCATCAAGTTTCGCCCCTCCAATTCCAAAAAACTTAAGCTCTCCACCAAAAACTACTGCTAATTTTTTACCGGCTAAACGGTTTAACAGTACTCTTGTAGGCTTAAATTTAAATAGATTCCTTGTTATGAAACTTTTTTCAAATTTAGGCAAAACCTGTTTCCTGTATATCTTCTCAATGATCATAGGAACAGTTAACAAAATTGTTGGTTTAATTTTCTGAAAAGCATCTATTAAAACACTTGGAGCCGGTGGTTGTTTCCTGATATAATAAACGCTTGCTCCCGTATGAAGCGGTAATAAAAATCCAACACTATTCTCTAAAGTATGTGACATGGGAAGTATGGAAACAAATCTGTCGGTCTCATCAACTGGCTGAACAGTTTGCAGCTTATTTACTTGCCAGGAAAGATTCTTATGAGTTAACATTACACCTTTAGATGAACCTGTTGTTCCTGAAGTATAAATAATTGCAGCGAGATCATTTTCACTTACAAGTTCATCTTGACATGGAAAATAAACAGCTAACTTGGATTCAGTTTTTGCCTTCTCTGATTTAAACTTCAATTTATCAATAATAATTACCTTATAGTCCTTATCTTCTATTAGTTTGCCCATTCTAGCATATTGTTTCTCCGAAAGAAATACAACTTTAGATTCGGAATGCTCCAGAATAGTCATTATCTCATTCTCATGAAATTCAGGAAGAATAGGTACAACTATTGCTCCTTTACATAAGATGGAAAGATATGACACACCCCAATTTGGAGAATTTTCACCCAGGACAGCAACTTTATCACCTTTTTCAACTTCCAGAATATCTAAGGTTTCTGCCGTAGATTGTATGTTAATGCCTAAATCCTTATAACTCATACCTTCTTCGCCAATGTAGCTTAAGGCAACTTTATCTCCAAATTTCTCAATTGATTTGCTCACCAAATGACAAATAGTGTATTTCTCAAGTTTAACCATGATTGTTATTTTTAATTTTCAGGACTAAAGATATGCATTTAAATGAACTACTTCGCATCAGGCAGTCGAAGTGCATATAAATTTTCATTTTCTCAATATGACTTTTGAGACAGCTCCTAATTCAACTTACAAATTTCAATTCACTGCGTTTTTGAAAATTGAGTTTCACTAATAAAAAACGGGCTGCAAAACAGCCCGAATACAAAAAATAATAAAATATGTTAACCAAGGTAAGTTTTCAGCAACTTACTCCGGGACGTATGCCGAAGTCTTCTGATTGCTTTTTCCTTGATTTGTCTCACGCGTTCTCGTGTGAGCGCAAATTTTTCACCAATTTCCTCAAGTGTCATCTCCGATGCGCCAATTCCAAAGAATAGTTTAATTATATCCCTCTCTCTTTCAGTAAGAGTAGTCAGGGCTCTATCTATCTCTCTGGATAGTGACTCTTTAATCAATGCTGTATCGGCATTTGGAGAATCGTTGTTGATAAGTACGTCGAGCAAACTGTTGTCCTCTCCTTCTACAAATGGAGCATCTACTGATACGTGGCGACCGGAAACTTTTAAAGTATCCACCACTTTTTCTTTTGGTAATTCCAAAGCTTCAGCAAGTTCCTCTGGAGTAGGAGTTCTTTCAAATTCCTGTTCGAACTTGGAAAATGCCTTATTAATCTTGTTGAGGGATCCAACCTGATTCAGTGGTAGACGAACAATTCTTGATTGTTCAGCTAACGCTTGTAAGATTGATTGTCTGATCCACCACACAGCATAAGAAATGAATTTAAACCCTCTGGTTTCATCAAATTTCTCAGCTGCCTTAATAAGTCCTAAATTGCCTTCATTGATAAGGTCTGGTAAGCTTAGCCCTTGGTTTTGGTACTGCTTAGCTACGGAAACAACAAAACGTAAATTTGCTCGTGTAAGTTTCTCAAGCGCAAGTCTGTCACCTTTTTTTATTCTCTGAGCCAGTTCCACCTCTTCTTCAACTGTAATCAACTCCTCTTTTCCAATTTCCTGCAGATATTTGTCTAACGAAGCACTTTCTCTGTTGGTAATTGATTTAGTAATCTTTAATTGTCTCATTTATCTTTCCAAAATTTCTGCAAATCTAGACTATTTTGATATATGATTCAAGTTTATTTAAACAAAATATAAATAAAAAGGAAATTCATCTAACAAAACTCTATTAAAGAACGAAAAAAAAGGTATTTTGTTTCATTTAAAAGAAGATATTGCCGAGAATTGAATTCAAAGAACAGTATATTTTATATTTTATAAAATCTCAAAAGACTGATTAAATATAAGAAAGCCGTCTCTTTTAAAAAAGAGACGGCTTTCTGGTTTATTTTTGGGTTCTGATTAATTCATCTTAAATACAATATCAAGAAGGGAAATCTCTTTAGGATTATATGGACTCATTAGTGGTAATCTAACTTCTAATTCATCATACTCAGATCCGGGTGAGGTTCCACCTTGAACAAAACCATGTGTATCAAAATATCCAGGTGCTTCAGTATTATTAAGATATGCATCTACAGAAGCCTGATCGATAAATGGCCATAAAGTATATATCTGGTTGGAAAATACATTCTTGATTGAATAATCGTCTAGCAATACACTACGTGAAGGCTCATCAAGATTTGAAGGGGGTAAACCAACTTCTGATACTGCTATGTCAAGTTCGTCATTACCTGCTGCAACAAATGACCAGCTGAAGCCTGTTTGTGCTGAGAAAAATATTGCATTTGGATGATCAGAGTTTCCATATACATCAACTATGTCTCCTTTTTTACCTACAAACATTTTTATACCGCTCATACTATAAGGATCTTCCAGTGGATTAGCTACTGGGAGTCCGGAAACTGCTACAATCATATGTGCATCATAGCCTTTATCACCCGCTTCACTATAATCGATCTGAAATACTGCATCTGCAAAATATGCTTCTGTATTTCTATCAATATTATAAGGCTTAAGGATAGCTACACCTTGTCTTGGGCTAACATTCCAGAATATCTGTAGAGCCATTCCTCCATCTTCATTAGATTCTGATTCTACATCAGTTATTGTAAGCTGGAATTCCCAATTAGTTCCTTGAAAATATGAATCCTCAACAACGAGAATATTTTTATCTCTACCATCGTCATCACCTTGGAAAGTAAGACTCATAGGATGATTTATATTGTGAACTCCAATCCCTTGAATAATACTTTCTACTATTTCAGCACCATTTTCGCCTATACTAATAAAGAATCTCAAATGGCTATAAATTTCGTTGCCATTAATTGTGTCAATTGCAGAGGCACTTTTCTTTGATGTGAAATCCATTGAAATGGCATCTGGGATATCAACACTAAATTTTTCGGGAAGTATACTTCCGTCAGTGGATTGCAGATCGTTTTTCTCGCATGAGGAGAATAAAACCATAATTGCTAATGCAATACTTGCTAAAATTGAAATTTGAGTTTTCATGACTTTTAAATTTAATTGTTATTAATTGTTTTCATTTTTTTGCTTTCAATACCATCACACATAGGATTTGATTTACCCCTATTCATTTTGGATTTTTTTGTAATTATTTTGGGGAGGGCATGAATATGAGGGGAAACGTGATGTTTGGCAAGAATATTTGTGTCAGGCCTTCAGCCTGAAGAGGATAGTTGTTTTTCTATATCCCGGGACGATGTCCCGGGTTATAGATATGTCAGGCTTTCAGCCTGAAGAAATTAATTCATTTCCTGAAAGACATAGTATAGTTAATGAGGGCTTTCTGCCAGAAGAAATTAAATTTTATGAGGTAATTAAATCATTTCCCGAAAGACATAGTATGGTTAATAAGGGCTTTGCCTGAAGAAATTAAATTTGTTGAGGTAATTTAGCTCTCTCTATACTATTCAGGCTGAAGGCCTGACAGATCATACCTTGGGACATCGTCCCAAGTATTTATCAAATCAAAACATCAATAATATTTTCTATCTGTCAATAAGAGTTCTCTCAGACATAAGCAATTCAGTACTATAGGGGACTGAGACTTTACTCAAAAAAAACAGTATCAATAACCAGGCTACTAGCACCAAAATACCCTACTCCACCAGCACTCAAATTTGTATGGAGATTTCCGGGCATTACGTCGAACCAGCCTCCTTTCCATTCTGTCTCACTTAAAAGACTGCGGATGTATCTCTCATGATCAGGTGCAAGGGAATATTTCATTCGAATTATTCTGGTATTTGCAGGAAATGAAAGCGATTCCTTTGCAGGCTTGAAGAATTCATTCACATCGACTGTAGATAAATTATAATTATAAAAAACCGATTGTTGGGAAGTACCGGTACTGAAATCCGTAAAATCAGCAATATACCTAATCATTGAAGGATTATTTGATTCGGGAAAAATAATACGGTAATTACCCGGATTCTGCTGATCTTCATAGTATTGAATATCACTTAATGGAACAACCGGTATCATCGCTGCCGTAGCATAAAATTCGTATTGATCTTTTGCTATATACAAAAGGTAAAACTGATTGACTACCCCCCGAATATTACTCTCGGGTGAATAATAGCCTGGATTGATTGGATCTTCCGTAAATAAAACAAAATCTGTCTCATCAGTTCTTACTGCTACATTTGCACCACTAACAATATTTGGCACTTCACCAGACTGGCTTACAGGAAGAGTTAATTTCACATAGTTGTATCCTGCTTTGTTTGTAATCATTGCATCAACAACAAGTCTGGGAGTAAATTCACCTTTCTGCTCCCACTCAATTGCCTCCTCGCAAGAAAACAGGCTTAGTATTAAAATGATATATATAATATACTTTCTCATCAGAATTTAAAATGATAACTAATAGATGGAACAGTACCATAAACATACATCATAGTCGAGATTTGTTCCGGATTTTCATAATAATTTGCAGGGATGAAAATATTTCCAGCCTCATCAATAACTTTATTAAAATTAATACTGAATGGATTTTTCCTTCCATAAAAATTGAATATTGAAATTTTCAATGAGTGTTCATTCTTTCTATCTATACGATTTAATCTGAACTCTGCCGCGATGTCCATTCTATGATAATCCGGCAATCGATCATTGTTCCGCTCGCTATAATAAGGTACCTGATAATCGTTATAATAATAATATCCGGTTGGAGTAGTAATAGGTGCGCCAGTACTGTATAACCAATTTGCTGAAATATTTATTCTGGGTTTTGCACGATAAAATACAGATAAACTAAGTGAATGAGGCCTATCGTAATTAGATGGAAAAGAAAGGTTATTATTTACATCCTGAATTTCTAATAGTGTTCTGGTATAGGCATAACTGACCCAACCATCCCATCGGCCAGCAGTTTTCTTAATTATCAACTCGGCTCCATAGGCCTTTCCTGTTCCATATCTTAATTGATTTTCAACATATGGATTAAATAACATATAAGCATGATCGACATAGGAAATATAATTATTCATCCATTTATTAAATACTTCGAAGTCAATATATACTGGCTTTTTTAAAGATTTCCATGTGATTCCGGCCGAAAATTGATCTGCTATCATTGGTCTTACATTTGGACCTGAAGGCATCCAAACTTCAAGGCTGGTAAACGGACTTATTGAATTTGTAATCAGGAACTCATTTTGGGTATTACGGGTATATGAAAATTTACTACTAAGCTGTGGCCCAAATTCATATTTGATACTTATTCTTGGCTCAAAAGAAAAGAAGCTATTATATTTCTCACCCGAAGCATAAAAAGATGTATCGATTACCTCATAATTTTCATTATAAGAATATTCATAAGTTTCTCCCTTATTTGTCCATTTTGATAATCTTAATCCATACCGAATACTTGCTTTTGGTGTTAGTATTTGCTCATTACTAAAATATAAAGCCGATTCACTGGTGTATTTTTCCGGCACTCCCGGAATTAAAGGATCTATATTATCCCCTGAAAGGAAATTACCTGGGTAATATTTATGACTTCCTAAGTATACCCCAAATTTGAAAGTATTTTCAGGATTCAGATAATAACTAAAATCCGTTTTAAGAGCAGCTAAACCAATCTGTGAGTTCCATCTGTTCCTTTGCTGATAAGATGTATACAAATTATAATCATACTGACTAAATATTAAACTGGTATTACTGAATAAGCGATTTCCAAAAATATGGTTCCATCGAATATTTCCGGCACCATTGAGCCAGGTAATGCCACTCGATTGGAATTCTCTATCCTGATTTTCCAATTTATCAAGGCCACTGTACAATGAAAAAAACAATCTGTTTTTATCATTCAGGCTATAGTTTGCTTTTAGATTTAGATCGGTAAAATAAAGTTCCTTTATCGATTGATTGTTATTTATTAATAACCACTTTAAATGTGACCTTCTACCCGATATAAAGAAACTACCTTTTTTATTTATCAAAGGCGCTTCCAAATTCAGAGTTGTGGCTACCAGACCGGTATTGCCGCTAAATGATAACCGGTTCCGGTTTCCTTCCTTCATTTTCACATCTACAACAGAAGACAATCGACCTCCATAATTTGCAGGCATATCTCCTTTATAAATTTCAACAGAGTTAAGGGCATCAGGAGTAAAAACTGAGAATATCCCTAAAAGATGGGCTGGATTGTAAACTGGAGCTTCATCAATTAATAATAAATTCTGATCGCGCGCTCCTCCCCTAACATGGAAAATTGTTGATCCGTCGCTGTAGAAAACCACTCCTGGAATTGACTGCAAACTTTTTATCACGTCTGATTCGCCTAAGAATCCAGGCATTTTTTGAATACTTTTAACGGAAACCTCCATTTTACCTGATTGAAGACGATTGCTTATTCTCTCAATTTCATCTGAAATAATAACCACTTCTTCAATTTTGGTACTCGACTCTTCCAAATTAATATTCAATTTAATATCTGCGGTAAGTGAGATATTTTTATAGATTGTATTATACCCAATATAACTGAAAACAATTTCATATTCACCTTTTTCAAGACTGATGGAATAAAATCCATAAGGATTACTAATAGCACCTTTGCCGGTTTTAGGAACAATAACTGAACTGGCTATCAGGTTTTCTCCCGATAATATATCTGTGACATATCCGCTTAAAGTAAAGATCTCAGGAAGTTTTGCCGTTGGGACAGGTATCAGTATCTTTTTTAAAATAATATGTTCCTCAAGAAGATTTAACTCAATACCATTATTTCTTAAGGTAATAATAAGATCGCTCAGATTCATATTCAAACTCTCTAGCTCGATCTGCATCTCAATATCAATTACATCAGGATTATAAGATAACTCAAGCTTATTTTGCTTTGTTATCTCATGCAATATTGATTGAAGAGAAAGAGATTCAGAAGGAAACTCATAGGCCTGGTGTGTTTCATTCTGAGCATAAATCCTATTCGTAAGAGTGAATAAAAGGATCAAAAACAGACTTATTTTGACAGCTTTGTTCATATTAATGAATTCAACATCCGTCGCCTCTTACAAGAAAATATGAATTTTTGTTTTCGAAGGAAATATCGAGGGTTACTGAAAGAGTATTTAAAATATATTCAAGCTCGGAATTGTCAAACTTAACTGATATTCTGCATTTATATAAATCCCTGTTACTTATCTGAAAATTAACATCATAAATTTCAGTCAATTTATTTAGCACTTCCTCCAGACTTGAATTTTCAAAACTCAAAATTCCGGTACGCCATGAGTTATAATTCTTATCCTGATTCTGACTTAACTTTCGTTCACCGGATTTTCTGTAATATTCAATCTTATCACCTTTTTGAAGCACATCTTGTGCATCAATATTAGATTTCTCATAAACTGCTACCCTGCCGCTCTCTACAATAACTTTTACGCTTTCTTCCTTTTTATATCCTTGAACATTAAAGGATGTACCTAAAACCTCAACTCTTAATTTCCCGGTTTTGACGATAAAAGGCCTGAATGGATCGGAGACAACATTAAAAAAAGCCTCCCCGTCAAGTACAATTTCTCTTGAATTATCAAACGATTCATCAAAACTAATCCGTGAATTCTTATTTAAAAAGACCTTACTTTCATCGGGTAAATCAATTACTTGTTGTGAATTTCCAGCATAGAATTTTTCCAGTTTCATTGAGTTATAGATATATATGGCTGAGAATCCAAGTAATAGACCTAGAACAATCACTGCAGCAATTCTATATATTGGAATTAATACTTGTCTATAAATATTTTTTTCTGCTTCATGTGAAGGATGATTAATTGCTTTCTGGAATGAGTTCCACTCATCGTCAAGATTAATATCTGCAAAAAGATTGCTTTGTCCGGTTTTCTCCCAAACCTTCCTACATTGCTCAATCACATTTGCATTTTCAGGAGAGACCGCCTTCCATCTTTCCACATCGATAATTTCATCAACAGAAGCTTCTCCTGAGAAGTATCTTGAAATCAAATCATAAGGTACATTATCGTTTTGTGGTGTTTTCATTTAGTCTATTCTTCATTACTATCACACATGGAATCCATTTTACCCTTATAGAAAATTATAAAAAATCCATAATAATATTAATTGAAGGTAATCTTTAAGTTCAGTTCGCAATGTTTTTAGTGCTTTTGACATCTGAATTTCTACAGTTTTAATAGATATCCCAAGTTCCTCTGCTATTTCGCGATATTTTTTCCCTTCTAATCTGCTTAGTTTAAAAACTTCAGCACATCGGTCTGGCAGAGAATTTATAGCATCGGTAATTCTGGCTTCTGTTTCAGCTGCAATCATTTTATCTTCATCTTCAACAGTAACTATTTCAATATCTGAAAAATCGCCCTTATAGAATTTCTCATTATTCCTTAAAAAGTTCAGACTCTTATTATGAACTGCAGTAAAAAGATATGAACGTATTGGAGTATCAAGCTTAATCTGTTCCCGTTTCTCCCATAGACTTATAAATACAGTATGGACAATCTCTTTTGCACTATCCATATCAATAACCATCTTCAGAGAATAATGAGTCAATGGTTTGAAAAACTCCCTAAAGATTGCTTCAAAGTTTCCCTTTTCACTTATAGAGTTTATGTATTTTTTCTGAGTCATTGCAAATCAAATCCAAAACAAATAAAATCAATATTCTACTCCCAGTTGAAATATTTTCTGAACATTAGCTTTAATCAAGAATGTCATTTACCCATGTCAATCCTGCCATAACATTTGGAAATCCTAATGTATTTGTCAGGATTAATAATGAATGTCTGATTTCTGCCTTTGTAGCTCCGGCTTCCAAGGCTCTTTTTGTATGGGAATGAACAGCCCCTTCTGATTTACATGCTACAGATGCCGCAAGCTGGATTAATTGAGCTGTTTTGCCATCAATTGGGCCGGCTTTTTTTGCAACTTCACCAAGACTTTCAACTGCTTTAAGATAATCGGGATGATATTCTTTTACCATCTCATAATGTTTCGAGATTTTTTTTGACATAATAGGATTGTTTAATGATCAATATAGATATATGATCTAGAATATGAAAGCTCGATATTTAACTCTTCCGCCAAAGGTGATGCTGATTGGTTCAAGTTAAAAAATCTTTTATTGAAATTTTTTCCTGCAACTTAGAATATTTGAAGGTTTTCTTCCCAGCACATTACCACACCAACACATTAACACATTACCACACCAGGCACCCCCCCACCAAATTCCTACTCCTTCTCCTTAACGAGAAAAACATTTCTGAATTCAATTGGTACTCCCTCACTCTGTAGCGCAATATTTCCGGAACTAAAATTAGTTTGTGTTGCAATATTTTGTAATACATCATTTACATATACGCTTAATGAATCGCCAACAACCCTAATATCATATGTATTCCATTCACCAGCAAGCTTTTCACTAATCTCTTCCTTCTTAGCTACAACCTTACTATCTTTGTTTACATGCTCTTTAAATTCAAATCCAGTAAAACAAACAAGGTCTCCCGCTTTTCCTGACATTAGCTGACATTCAAGACATACCGGCCAGATTCCATCCTCACTAATATGTATAAAGACTCCGCTATTCCCGGGATTCTCAACCCATCTCCAATCAACAAATAGCTGATAATCAGAATAAGACTCCTTTGTTCTTATATATCCAAAAGGATCACCGCTCGAATAGAGATTTCCTCCTTTAATAGAAAAAGTGCTATCTGGATTGGAAGTACTGTCTTTCAGAACAATCTGCCAATTATCGAGATTTTCACCATTAAAAAGATACACAGTATCAAATTCCTGGGTAGTTATTTCGGAATTCTTTTTTTCTGTTAAAACAGATATCATAACAATTACAGCGATAACTGCTATAATTATCAGTATTCTAATTATACTCTCTCTTTTTGAAATTTTCATAATAGATCTTTTTTGGTTCTTTTATTTTAATAATAGTGAGTTAAATAATAATTTATAGGTCACATGAGTAGACGATCTGAACTGTGGATTAAATCCCATGAGAACCATTTGCCCCTCCCCTTTTTTGAGCCAAATCATTATAGCTTTATTAGCTAATTTTTCACCCTCTTCAATATATCCGCTCATCAGAATATCTTTATCTGGAAAGGTTCCTATTACTTTCCTGTCCATGTCGAAATAAGGCTGACTGGTTTGGAATACAGGTTTTCCACGGTAAAATATTCCACATTCTTCAGGCATACCCAGAGTTATATCAGAATTAGCATCAATTTTCATTCTTATCAAACTTCCAGGACAATAAAGTCCTTCAGTGCTAAGCTTTGCTGAAATGTCACGGAATGGAAGATTGAATTCTTCCGTTTTATTATCACTTAAATTAATAGTATGCATTCCTTCGAACAGACTTGTTGATTGACCCCAGGATACAATATCTCCTCCTTTGTGAACATATTCCATCAACTTTTTCAGACCTTCTTTGCCCATGCCTTTTGTATATTTGGGATCGTAACTTGAAACTGAGTAAGAATCACCAGCTTTACGTTTTCCACTTAGCAATTGAGACTTATCTGAAGAAGGAAATACTATTACATCGTAATCATTGAGAGTAGCTTTTGGAATATCGCCGGGACGAAGTACTTTATAAGGTATTGAATAAGAATCGAAAACAAAACGAGTCCAGCCTGCATCCATATCATGAAAATAAGTTTCAACAAGTGCGATTGCAGGAACTTTAAACTTTTCAGTGGCTGGTTTTTCATCAATATAAACAGGTGAAACGCTTACATTTTCCGCAATAAAATTGTTAAAAGATTCGCTATTTTCATTTTGAAGTATGAAACTACCCTTTGGAAATGATTTTCCATTTATAGTAAGTTCTTTGGTTATCCTTTCAGGTTTCATATTAAGTGAAGCTGATAGAAAAGCAATTTTATAGCTTTCATTCAAATCAAGTGAAAAGAGTATATATTTTGAATCCTCCTTTTCTGAACACAGATTATACTCTTCATTTATCATAATTAAAGATGATTCTATACCAGGGATCTTAGATTCTATTTCGAATGATTTTACACCATTGTGCAAGGGCAGTGACCATGAAGCAATATCATATGGCTTAATTACATCACCCCCAGGAGTGTAATGTCTTACCGGATACTCCTGATCTTCCATTACCTCCTTTATAAAAGCCCTGTATGCTTGTGAAAGTGGTACAACAATATCTCCTTCAGAAAAACGGATATTATCATAGTAAACCTCTTTTTTCAAAGAATAAACTTCTACACCATGCTCCTTCAATAAATTGACCAACTTAACCAACTCACTTTTATCGTGCTGTTCAAGAGGAAGAATATAATAATATGGAGCCATTGTTTTTCCTAATTCAACCTGTTTTTTACATAAATCATTCCTGAATTTCAGGATATCCTTTTTATGATTATAAGCTGTTTTCAGAATAGATTCAGTAGAGACTATTTCATATTCAACAATATCACTTAATTTCCAGTCTCCACCTGGCCATAGCAAAGGCATATTGATGCTTTTCTTATACTCTGATAGTCCTTTCCCACCTACACGTAATTCTGTAGGCTCTACAAAAATAGGTGTTGCAGTTTTTACACTTGCTGCTTCGGTTAAAAAGCCAATTACATTTTTCCAGATGCATGTTTCTGTGGAACCTGGCCAATAATCATCAAAAAGATAATGCTGAGAAATCCCTTCAAGTCCCTCATAAGTCATATCCTTAATCAGATTCGCTCCAAAAAGACCTGTCCAATTCCATATTCCCTCATTAATATTCTCTGCTATCGGATCATGATTGGGAGGTACAAAATAACGCGGACCCGTAGAACCCATCTGGTGTTTTTCAACAAATACCTGTGGATACCATTCTGTATTATAAATTTTTGCTATCACTTTGGTATCTTCCTGAGAAAGAATTACAAAATCTCGATTATTATCGTGTCCAACATACTTATGATATACCCCAGGCAAGGATGCCCCTTCATATTTTGTATTCAGAGTTGAGTTATAATAGTTTACAACCATATCCATACCATCAGGATTATGAGAAGGAATCATCATATAAACAACATCTTTCATCCAACTTAACTTGTCCTCATCTGTTGTTGTACATAAATCATATGCTGTGACAGGTGCAGATTGAGAAGGACCTACCTCCGAAGAATGCATTGAAAGAGCTGCCATTACAAAAACTTTCCCCTCACTAAAATACTTATTTCTTTCTTCCTCTTCCAGATCTGCATCAATTGCAAGTTTCCTATTTATCTCTTTTAGTTCATCTAATTTTGCCAGGTTTTCCGGAGCAGAAAAGAAAGCAATATACATAGGCTTTCCCATGGGAGAATTTCCTGCTTCCCTTAAAACCATTCTATCAGAATTTTCATCTACATCCTGAAGATATCCTATTAATTTTTCATAGTTAAAAAGGTTTCTGTCGCTGCCCGGTACAAAACCGAAGAATTTTTCAGGACTTGAAATATTGTTTTGAGAGAAGGAAAATTGAAAGGAAATAAGGAATACTAAAAGCAAAGAAAAACAATTTCTCATATTATTAATTTTTTGAATAGTAGTGTCGAAAGTTAATAAAAAAAAAGGATGAAATCACTTCACCCTTTTTCCCCCTAACCATTTAACTAAAAAACCTATCTATTAAAAAACTATTATTAATTTTTTTCTTGAAAAATTTAATGTAAAGATATGGCTGATATCATATTTGATCAAGACATTTACGATGATCTTACTTAACCTATTCAATGATTGATATCACCTACGAGCGGTGATTTAAATCACCTATTTATAATTTAATAAGATGCTTTTATCACGGTTTATCAACATTTTGGAGGACAATTAACTTATGTTAGTATATTAGCGGTGAAAATCAAAACATATTTAAAATGAATAAAACTGGAAGAAAACAGAATTTAAGTCTGGTAATAATTATTGCCGCTGTTGCCTCTACCGGAGGATTATTATTTGGATTTGATACAGGAGTAATTAGTGGTGCTCTCCCATTCTATCTATGTTTCTATTAGACAAAATTGGAAGACGTAAACTTTACTTTATCGGTTTAACAGGTATGGGAATTGCTCTGGCTGCTTTAGGAACATTCTTTCTTCTAAAGGATAATCTCGGGCCATCTCTAAAATATGTTACTGTAGCAACAATATTGATATACATTTTCTTCTTCGCTATTAGTTTAGGTCCATTGGGTTGGTTAATAATTTCTGAGATTTTCCCTCTAAAAGTAAGAGGACTTGGAATGAGTATCGGATCACTGTCAAATTGGCTATTTAACGCTATTGTTACTTTCACATTCCTGAAAATTGCCTGGGTATTTACAGGAGAAGGGATGGAGATATTGAATGAAGGATCAACAATTGCTGATCCGAATCCAGCTGGTGCTTTCTTTCTTTATGCAGTGGTAGCAGTTATAGGAATATTATGGGGATTGAAATACATTCCTGAAACCAAAGGCGTTTCACTTGAAGATATTGAAGAGCACTGGAGACAAGGCAAATCTCCGAGGGAACTGAAAGCATAATTTAGTTTAATAAGGCCTTATATATTGACTAGATACGGAGGAAAAGCAATTATGTTTTTCCTCCGTAATTATTATATCAACTGGCTCTAAACTCCTTCTAGCTAATAATTATAATACAATTAAAGATATTTGCACAGCTTTGTGCAATAACTATAATAAATATATCTTTATCACCATTAATCCTACATATTAACTAATCCCAATAAATATCTATTTAAGAATAGCATTTTTTAATAATAATACTGAAACAATTTAATACTTATTTAAGTATAAAGACAATAACATTTAAAAATCAAATTTCATTAAGATCAGAAAATGACAAAAACCTGAGATTAGTTAATCTTAATATTTTAATTAATTAATGAAAACTCGTGAAATATTCATAAGGATTTTTTAAATCTAAACTGCCAATTGGCTGAAAATAAAAATGAGCAACCAAAATAAAACCCATCTCATCGGAGCAGCAATTCTAATAATCCTTGTATTGACTAGTGTTTCTATTTTTTCTAATATGGATATTGTACCTGAATACCAACTTAGCCAAAACGAGGTTGACAACAAGGAACAAATTGTCCTGGCTGTTCATCCTTATGATTCACCTGTTGAGATTGCACGGAACTTTGCTCCTTTAATTAATTATTTAAGTGAACACCTTGGTAAAACATTTGTTCTATCGGTTTCAAAAAGCTATGAATTTCATATCGACCGTATTGGAAAGGATCAGGTAGATATTGCCTTTTTAGGTCCTGCTGTTTACACAATGATATCGGAACGTTTCGGGAAAAAGAACCTACTCTGTTCTTTTGATAAAGACGGATCTAAAAATTTCTATGGTTATGTAATTACCCGAAAGGATAATCCGTCAACTTCTCTAAAAGACCTTGAGGGAAAGAGTTTTGGATGCAGTAGCAGACAATCGACTATGGGATATATACTTCCTCGCTATTTATTTATACAGGCCGGAGTTCCATTTCCAGTGACACAATTACAAATCTTGAAAAGTCATAATAATGTATGTCTCAACGTTCTTTCAGGCAACATTAACGCCGGAGCCATACGAGAAAATACTTATATAAAATACAAAGATCGTGACTTGAAAGTTATTGCAACTACTCCTGCTCTAATCGACCATACATTTCTCGCCACCAACCGAGTAGATGACGAAACAATATTTAAAATAAAAGAAGCATTGCTGAGTATTAATACAAAAGAAGATGTCGAAAGACTACTAAAACCTATCAAACCATCTATAACTTCTTTAAGACAAGTTGAAGATAAAGACTTTGACATGATGAGAGATATCCTATTTGCCGTTCAGAAGGATGAAAGGCAAACGGCAAATAATACAGAGGAATTATTATGAAAAGAGCTTTCTGGTCACTTTCTGGTTTTATTCTAATTACATTCCTGGTGATGGGGATTAGTATTTCTTATATCTTACATGATTATTTACACTCCATACTAGAGAGTAAGGTTCAACGTGATTTGGAAATGATGGCAACCATTTCTCAGGGAGCGTTAGTATCTAATGATTATGAACGTATTGAAGAAGAGATTATGCTTTGGGGTGATAAGGATAAAAATATAATTGAATTTTCTATGAGCATTAGAAACGATGCTCCTTTGATTAAGTTCGTTCGTAATGTGGAGACAGAGCATTCTGCTTATTTTTCACATTCAATAAATTCTCCCGCTGGAATGCAGGTAAATTTTGAGATGGCATATAACATGTCGGAGCACCATTTGGAAAAATTTTATATAAGCCTTGTCTTTTTTAGTTTTGCCGGAATTATTACTCTCGTATTTATTTTCTCTCTCTGGATGATATTACAACGATTTGCCATTCGTCCATTACAAAATGAGATATCTGTGCGAAAAAAAGCCGAAGAACAAACTTCAGAGAGTCTTCAGCAAATTGAAATAATTAATGCTAACATCCCGAATATCATTTGGAATACTGTTGTTGATAAAGATGGAAATCTTACTAATGCATATATTTCTAATATTGTAGATGAGTTTTTAGGACTTCCGCCGGATACTATTAACAATGATCTGGATAAGTATTTTTCTTATATCGATCCCTCTTTTATAGAATTAATAAATGAAAAAATCAGACAAGCCGTTAATAATATAGGAACAATTTTTTCTGTTGATTATAGAATAATAAAAGCTGATGATAAAATAGCCTGGTTCTCAACTACCCTACGTGTACAGAAGGAAAACAAAAAAATAGCACTTTTTGGCTCCACTGTAGATATCACTGAAAATAAACGAACCATTGAAGACCTGATAATTGCTAAGGAAAAAGCCGAAGAAAGCGACCGATTGAAGTCTGCCTTTCTTGCAAATATGAGTCA
>JAGLSB010000578.1 GCA_023135955.1 Bacteroidales bacterium
GAATTTCAAACGAACCCTTAGTTCCTGGTAGCTGAACCATATTAACTTCTCCATTGAAAAGCTTCTTTTCGGGTGTAATTATTTCAAGATTCATCTGGTTGTTGGTTACTGGTTTAACTCCTTTCAGTCGTTGAGCTCGCTGCGCTCGGTTCTGGTTGCTGATTTTCTTGATAAACCAATGCTTTATAAATATAATACTTATTTCGCCTCTGCAATCATTTTCTTTCCTTTTTCAATTGCTTCTTCAATGGTTCCAACAAGATTAAAAGCTGCTTCGGGGTATTCATCAACTTCACCATCCATAATCATGTTAAAGCCTTTAATAGTGTCCTCAATTGATACAAGTTTTCCCGGAATACCAGTAAACTGCTCTGCTACAAAGAAAGGCTGAGAAAGGAAACGAGAAACTCTTCTGGCTCTGTGTACCGCTTGTTTGTCTTCATCAGACAATTCGTCCATTCCCAGAATAGCGATAATATCCTGAAGTTCATTATATCTCTGAAGAAGTTCTTTGATTTTTTGCGCAGTCTCGTAATGCTCTTTACCAACAATCTCTGGCGAAAGAATTCTGGATGTTGAATCTAATGGGTCAACAGCAGGATATATTCCCAGAGAAGCAATTTTACGACTTAAAACTGTTGTTGCATCCAGGTGAGCAAAAGTTGTCGCAGGAGCTGGGTCGGTAAGGTCATCAGCAGGCACATAAATTGCCTGAACGGAAGTAATTGATCCGCGTTTTGTCGACGTAATTCTCTCCTGCATAACACCCATCTCTGTTGCAAGTGTTGGCTGATAACCAACAGCTGATGGCATACGACCAAGTAAAGCAGAAACTTCAGATCCGGCTTGCGTAAAACGGAAAATATTATCCACAAAAAAGAGAATGTCGCGTCCGCCCGATTTTTCATCTCCATCGCGAAATGCTTCTGCAACAGTTAATCCTGATAAAGCCACAGTAGCACGAGCTCCCGGAGGCTCATTCATTTGTCCAAATACAAGAGTTGCCTGAGATTCCTTAAGTAATTTCTTGTCTACCAAGGAGAGATCCCATCCCCCTTCTTCCATGTTCTTCTCAAAAGCTTCACCGTATTTAATAACTCCCGATTCTATCATCTCCCTTAAAAGATCGTTGCCTTCACGGGTTCTTTCTCCTACACCGGCAAATACAGACAATCCTGAATATCTTTTAGCAATATTATTAATAAGCTCCATAATGATAACCGTTTTTCCAACACCGGCACCACCAAAAAGTCCAATTTTTCCTCCCTTCACATAAGGCTCCAATAGATCGATTACTTTAATACCGGTAAAAAGAACTTCAGTATCAGTAGAGAGATCTTCCAATTTTGGGGATTTACTATGAATCTCGTATCCGTCTTCATTACTAACCTGATCAATTCCATCAATGGATTTTCCTACTACATTCAACAATCGTCCCCGCACATCATCACCAATTGGCATTTTAATTGCCGATCCGGTTGAAATAACTTCCATCCCTCTCTGTAAACCATCTGTTGAATCCATGGCAATTGCACGAATAGTGTGCTCGCCAATATGTTGTTGACATTCAATAATAAGAGAGCTCCCATCATTTCTTTCTATTTCCAATGCGTCATGAATACTCGGTAGGTCTGTGCCCGATTTTTCAAAACTAACATCAACTACAGGGCCAATTACTTGAATTATTTCTCCTTTTGTATCTGCCATTTATCTAAAAATTACTCATTTATATAAGGTCATCTGACAAATTTAATATTTTTTAGAAAGTGAAGCAGCAAATATCTGATATTTTCTTTGCAAAAATTGTATTTGAAATTTTTGTAAACACAAAAAATCTAATAGAATCCTATATTTAACGAGGATTATTCAAAAACAACCGTTTTATGCCCTGATACAAGAATTCTTTTTTCTGCTTGGAGTTTAATTGCTTTTGACAATACCATTCTTTCCAGATCCCTACCTCTACGAATTAGGTCGTCAATCTTGTCTCTATGGGAAATATTCACCGTTTCCTGAACGATAATTGGCCCTTCATCGAGCTCCCCGGTAACGAAATGGCTTGTGGCTCCAATAATTTTCACCCCTCTTTCAAAGGCCTGTCGATAAGGGTTCCCTCCTATAAAAGCAGGAAGAAAGGAGTGATGAATATTTATTATTCGGTTGGGGTAGTGGGCTACAAATTCTGCACTAAGAATCTGCATATATCGGGCTAAGATTATAGTATGAATTTGATTTTCTTCAAGAATTCTTATTTCGGCATCTTCCTGCTTTTTCTTGTTCTCTTTTGTCAGAGGGAAATGATAAAAAGGAATCTGATACCTGTTTGCGATTTTCTCCATGTCAATATGATTCGAAATAATGATAGGAATATCAACATCAAACTCGCCCATTGAATGTCTCCATAATATATCCCTTATACAGTGGTCATATTTAGAAACAAATAGTGCAATCCGGAGTCTTCTATCAGAAAAATGAATCTCCCAGCTAGCATCGATTTCCCTCATTTCCTTTTTAAAAGCAAGTTTTAGATCGTCATCTGTCAATTCAAAATGGTCCAGGGTCCACTCAATCCTTAGAAAAAAAGTACCTGAATTCTGGTCTACAAATTCATTCAAACTAATAATGTTTCCAAAGTGAGAATGAATAAAACCGGAAATACGAGAAACCAAACCGGGTTTATCGGTGCATGATAATGTTAGAATTGCTGATTTTTGCATATTGAAAGCAAAAATACAAAGAAAAGATCACGAATGCACGAATAAATATAAAAGGATATGAGATTATGGAGTTAAGTCAATTGCATTTTTTGTAGTTATGTAAATGGAGCACTTCAGTATTTTGGAAAGATTATTGCTGAAACTGAAAAATACTGGTGTGGAATTCAATATGAAAAAAAAGAAGGTTTTATAGGCTCTCACCATCATAAGGAATTCATTGAATATGGAAATGAAGAAAAGTATAATGAAACTTATTCTTCTAAAAAGGTAAAAATGTTGTAATATATTTAGTCCCAACTCAAAGTGAAATTAATGTTCAGAAGGGCGGACAACATGCAATTAAGTTCTTTATCGACACTACATATTTTGATCAACCGCTGGGTGATCTGTCCCTTGGCGAGCGAGAAATTGATGCACAAACCTGGTCATCCACACAGTATACAGGATTAACAATGAATGGGGACTCAACGGTTTTTGGCGTCAATTTTATTGATGGTAGAATAAAAGGATATCCAAAATATGTACCACGTAATAAATCTCTATCGAAAACCATGTATTTCAGAATGGTGAGAGGGAATCCTGAATATGGAAATAATTCTTTTAATGATAATATGGATGGAAGCATTAGCGATATAGCTACAGGTTTAATGTGGCAGCAATCTGATGATGGAATGTTAAGGAATTGGGAGGAGACCCTTGCTTATGCCGAAAATCTTGATTTTGCCGGATATACCGACTGGAGATTACCAAACGCTAAAGAATTACAAAGTATTGTAGACTATTACAGGTCACCGCAATCAACGGCAAGTCCTGCAATTAACCCAATATTTACTTGTACAGAAATTAATGATCCAGGTGGTAACCCGGGACAATATCCTTATTACTGGACAGGAACAAGTCATAAAGATGGGATTAATCCATACAGTTCAGGTGTTTATATTGCTTTTGGTTGAAATTCTTGATTTGTCAGGTAGAATCGTTATAAAACAAAGTTTGAATTCTTCAGATATTCCTTTCGTTGATATTAGTGCAATGATTGAGGGTTTGTACGTTTTAAAAACAATTTCATCAGGTAAAATAAATTCATGGAAATTTATGAAACTTTGAATGGAGCAAACTTGAAATCTCAATCCTTATACTTTACCACATTCCACGCAAACCCTAACTTCTGGCCTGATTATTAATCTATCGAAAGGTATTTTGGCGCCACATCTAAAACACAATCCGTAATTTTTCTCTTCAATTAATTTAATAGCATGCTCTAATTCTTTTTTTCTTTTTCGTGAATTTCGCAAACTTGCGTCAAATACTGTTTTATTATTAATGGCATCCATACGCGATATTCTACCTATAGCACAATCTGGTTCAATAGGTTGAGTAAAGTCTTTTAGCTCTTCTATTTTCTTATCCAACTTTTTAATGTCCTTGTATATTTTTTCTTTCAACAAGGCTTTTTTCGAGTCTTCCATTCTAAATATTTCTTTGCTAATAGTATTTTCCTGTATCTAAATTTCTCTTAGTATCACGAAAATTTTTTACTATGCCATGCATAGCAATATAAATACCCACATTTAAAGTAAATACAGCACCAACAGCACATCCAAGATTGAATTCTGCGTCAGAATTAGTAAAGCGCTCGGGTCTCATTGCCCCTGTAATTATAATAATTTTATCCTGAATATATTTATTTAACATTATCGCTGTTTCAATCATTGTATCGGTACCGTGAGTAATTATGATGTATTTGTTTTCAATTTTTTTCAGGCTTTCAACAAGTAAATTTCTGTCCTGTAGAGTAATTTCAAGACTGTCTTTTTTAAATAGTTCTATAACTTCATAATGAAATGAAGGTTCAATTTTCTTAAGTATTCTATTAAAAGCAGGATCGCCTATTTCAAATGCCCAACCTTTTGTTTGTCGGGGATAATCCTTATCAATAGTCCCGCCAGTCTGAATAAAAGTTATGCTTGTTTCTTTCATGATTTTACTATTCGTTACCCCTCCCTGGCCCTCCCTTAAAGTGGAGGGAATGGTTTATCGTTTATTGAAGGATATCCTTCAAAACTCTTGCCTCCACCTTTTAGGGGATCCCGATGTACATCGGGAGGAGGGGGGTAGTACGATATATTCACTTTAATTTCCTCTTTTGAATGTCGAAATCATCTTTGATATAGCGCAATATACACAATAGAATTACAAAGAATATAGTCGATAGCATCATTTAAGCCAAATAATTTGAAATATTATGAATTTATTCCTTCCCATATTCCTAAGAATTATCAAAAGCGAATTTAGATGATTTATCTATAATTTTCTATCTTTGTTTTTCTGTAAAAAAGTTTATGAAAGCTGTAATTCAAAGAGTGTCAAAGGCTTCTGTTTCTTGTAAGAGCGGACATAAGGATAAGATTGGGACAGGTTTATTGGTTTTACTTGGAATCGAAGAAGCCGATACTGATGATGATATTAACTGGTTGTCTTCAAAAATTAGCCGGTTAAGAATATTTCCCGATGAAAATGATATTATGAGTAAAGATATTATTGAAATCGGTGGAGAATTATTAATTATTTCCCAGTTTACTCTTCATGCAAGCACAAGAAAAGGAAACAGACCTTCGTATATAAAGTCTGCTAAGCCAGAATTTTCTATTCCATTGTATGAGAGATTTTTAAAGAAAATTGGAAATGATAGCGGCCTGATTGTTAAGCATGGTGTTTTTGGAGATCATATGGATGTTTCACTTGTAAATAATGGTCCGGTAACAATTATAATAGACACGAAAAACAAAGAGTAATGACAATTACTGAGGCTCAGGAAAAAGTAGACAGCTGGATAAAAAAATATGGGGTGAGGTATTTTAGCGAACTCACCAATATGGCGATCTTAACAGAAGAAGTGGGCGAGGTTGCAAAAATCATTGCCAGAAAATATGGTGAGCAATCATCGAAATCTTCTGAATCAGAATTGGATTTGGCAGATGAATTTGCTGATGTACTATTTGTTTTGATATGTCTGGCAAATCAGACAGGCGTTAATTTATCGGAAGCATTCATGAAGAATCTTGAGAAAAAAACAAATAGAGACAAAACCAGGCACAAAGAGAATCCTAAACTCAGATAAAATACCGAATTTTAGAGTCTGAAAAATATAATAATTAATATAATGCAATACAAAGATTATAATATTGAAGTGAACATTGAAAAAATGACAATCAGGCTTAACGAAATAAAAGAGAGGTCCGTGAAGTTAAAAGACAAATCTCTATTTAGAAAGATTTTCAGCCTGATTGATCTTACAAGTCTTGATGTTGCAGATACAGAGGAAAAAATATTAGAAATGGTCAACAAAATTAATGTTTTAACTGACCGTTTTCCTGAATTGCCCAATGTAGCTGCCATTTGCGTTTATCCGGCTTTTATACCTGTTCTTAAAAAAGAACTGAAAATAAAATCTGTTATGAAGGCCTCTGTTGGAGCCTCCTTTCCTTCATCCCAAACATATCTGGATGTAAAAATAAATGAGGTTAGCAGAATTATAGAGGAGGGCGCTGA
>JAGLSB010000579.1 GCA_023135955.1 Bacteroidales bacterium
GCAGCTACATCACCATATCCCATATCATCGGCCAAAATGTAAATGATATTAGGTTTTGTCTGTGCACCCACTATTAAAGTGATTATACTTTGAATGCCGATTAGAGAGAATATTTTTCTTATCATTATGAAATAGTTTAACGTATTATTATTCTAATATGCTTTCATGTTATTGATGAATTGTTTCAATCGATGTATTCGACTTCAACAAAATAAGATGGAATAGTAATACCTTCCTCAGAATAGATCCATGTCTCTAGATCATTATCGCCTGCTTTTACCTCTATTTCAAATGAAACATGCTTGTCTGTTGCAGAAATTCCTTTTTCATATGTTTCAGTTCCGATTGCTAATTTTGCTTTATCCGCAGTAAATTCCTGGCTATTATTACCATTTGTTTTCTCATTAAAGGCAAATCCTGTATAAAGTGGATATCTCGATAAGGTTATTTTGTATTTACCGTCATTTAAAAAGGTTACTTTCCATGGCCCGCTACCCTGACTTAATTTTCTAACATGACCCTGAGAAAAAGCAGGCTTGCCCCATAGATCCTGGGTTGTCAAACTAATTGTTTTGTGTTTTTTATCACCCAGGAGGAAGCGGACGGGCACCTCTCTTTTTGATGCATTCTTAGCAAGAAATTCATCTAGTCCTTTTTCCATTTTACTGACAATTCCAGGATTATCTGCAGCGATATTATTTCTCTGGTCGAGGTCTTCTTTTATATTATATAGTTCTTTTCTGTTTATCCAACGCCATTCACCTTCAATTACTGAATACATATTGCGCTGAAAATCGAGCTCTGTATCAGGCACAATTTTGGACAAATATATAACTCTTGATTCATTACCAGGAATTTCTTTACCATAGAGAGCCGGTTTAAAGGATATGCCATCCTGATCTAATTTTTCAGAGGACTTGATTTCACACAGTTCCACAAGAGTTGGGAAGATGTCCATTACTGAAGTTAATGCATCAACTTCTTTACCACCCTTTAAACCACCTTCCGGCCATCTGATATACGAGAACAAACGGTGACCACCTTCATAGGGTGAACCTTTACCACCGCGTTGTCCCATGTTAAATCCGGTTTCAAGAGCTCGATGTTCCTCATCGAATTGTGCTGCATAACCTGCAGTGCCATCATCGGTAGTAAATACTACAATGGTATTATTGCTCAGCCCTTCTTGCTCAAGGGTAGTCATTAGTCTGCCCATGTTTTCATCCAGGTTAGTAATCATCCCATAATAGATAGCTTGCTTTTTAACATGACCTTTTTCTTCAAATGGTTTTGAGTACTCCTCACTAACTATTGCCGGAAGATGAGCAATATTGGGAGCCAGATAAATCATAAAAGGATCTTTATTTGCCTTACATTCTTTTATATAACGAATTGTTTCATTGAAAAAGACATCGGTACAATATCCTTCATATTTTGTTGGAACGCCATTATGGTAGTAGGTGTCATCGAAATAATCATTACCCCAATAATCAGAAACCTGGCTAATACCACCGGTTCCAAATCTGACAACTTCATCAAATCCCTGGTCCGCTGGTCTGAATGGCCATACATCTCCCAAATGCCATTTCCCGAATTGTCCCGTTTTATAGCCATTTTCATTAAACACTTCCGCAATGGTAATTTCTTCAGTAGGCATATGACTACGTCCAACGCTTGTTCTCCAGGCTCCGGTCCTTAAAGGATATTTACCTGTCATTAAAGCTGCACGGGAAGGAGTGCACATGGTAGCCTGATGAAAATTGGTCAGGCTTACAGCATCGTTAGCAAACTTATCAATTTCAGGAGTTTTCAGCCATGGGTTTCCTTTGATACCAAGATTATTGCCCTGATCATCAGTCATAATTACTATAACATTGGGCTTTTCATCCTGTGCAAATAATTTTTGGGTTGGATGCCAAATAATGGGCGTTAATAAAAATAGGACGGGTAGTTTTTTCATAATAATAATTTTTTTCTTGATTTTGCAAACTGATTTTTCGAGGTCCTCCATTCCTTGTTCTCAAATTTAACTC
>JAGLSB010000058.1 GCA_023135955.1 Bacteroidales bacterium
AGGATGAAGACGAGATTGCTTCAGTCGCACTCGTACCTTGATCCAATGATCCAGTTTTCCAAAGGATGAAGACGAGATTGCTTCAGTCGCACTCGTACCTCGTGCGCCTTCGCAATGACGTGGCTTTGGCCGTGTGGGGGGTATAAAAAAGTTGGCGGCAAAGCCGCCAACTTTTTTATCCCCCACCTCCGAGTGCGCTCCGTTTTTGCGAGCCGACGCAGGAGGCGAAGCAATCTCGTATCCTTTGTGGTTGCTCGATTCATATGTATTAAGTATTCCGACACAGGAGGCGAAGCAATCTCTTTGGTATAGGGGTTTAGGGGTTTCGCGGTTACGTGGTTACGGTTTCTTTAACCACGTATTCCCGTATCCGCTTAACCGCTTGTTGTGTTACCTGTCTTTCCCTAAATCTAATTGTAACGCATAACAGAGATTTATATTCACCAACCTTACTCCTTATAAATTACTTATTTATGCAATAACAAAATTATAAATTAACATAAATTATACGCCTAAGCTTATTAATTGTAATATTTTCCTTATATTTGCACATGATTATTAAAATGAAAATTCTTCTAATACATATTATGACTAGAAATAGATTCTTAGTTTGAGAATGGGGAATTTATTGTGTAAAATTTATTTAACCGTTCTCACAAAAGAGAGCGGTTTTTTTATTATTTAATTGTAGAAAAATGGATTTACAGAGACCCAGAGAAAAGGGAATGTATAGGTCAGAATTCGAGCATGATAATTGCGGGATAGGATTTGTAGCCCATTTAAAGGGAAAGAAGTCGCATAAGATTATTCAAATGGGATTGGAAGTCCTGGAGAATATGACTCACCGGGGTGCCGAAGGCGCTGATAGTAAAACAGGTGATGGGGCAGGGGTTTTGCTTCAGATTCCACGTGATTTCTACTTGATTCAAGGATTTGGCTTACCTCCTGAAGGACAATTTGGAACTGGTATTATCTTTCTGCCTCAGGATAAGGCTGAAGCGGAACAATGTTTAACTATAATAACAGAATTAGTAGAAAAAGAAGGAATTGAATTAATTGGTTTTAGGGATGTCCCTCGCGATAATAGCAGTCTGGGTGAAGTTGCAAAAGCAGCGGAACCTTTTATGCAACAAATTTTGCTAGGTGCAGATATTCCTCAGGAAGAGCTGGAACGGAAACTATATATAATTCGCAAGAAAGCAGAGAAAATAATCAGGGACTCTGATTTAAAGCAAAAAGATATATTCTATATTGTTTCTCTTTCTTCACAAGTTCTTATCTACAAGGGGATGTTAACATCCCCCCAGTTAAGAGAATATTATCTCGACCTTCAAGATGTAAGGTTTCATAGTGGTATTGCACTCGTGCATTCTCGTTTTAGTACTAACACTTTTCCCTCATGGGATCTAGCCCAGCCTTTCAGAATGTTGGCGCATAATGGTGAAATTAATACGGTAAAGGGAAACCGGTTTTGGATGGAAGCAAGAGAGTCAATCCTTAAATCGAAAAATTTAGGTGATTTAAGGGAACTTTATCCAATTATTGAACCAGATAAAAGTGATTCAGCATCACTCGATAATGTTCTGGAGTTTCTTTATATGAGTGGAAAATCTCTTCCTCATGCTTTATCTATTCTTATTCCGGAATCATGGAATACTAAAAACCCAATTCCTCCGGCTTTACGGGCATTTTATGAATATCATTCAACCTTTATGGAGCCATGGGATGGACCGGCATCTTTATTAATATCAGATGGTCGATTTATAGGCGGTACTCTTGATAGAAATGGTTTACGTCCTTCAAGATATGTGATTACAGATACCGATCTGATGATTATGGGTTCCGAAGTAGGTGTGCAAACCTGTGATCCTGGTGAAATAATTCAAAAAGGAAGACTACAGCCTGGTAAAATGTTGCTTATTGATACTAAGGAGGGAAAAATATTTTACGATCAGGAATTAAAAAAGGCTCTTTCCGAACAGTATCCTTATCAGGAATGGATAGAGAAGAATA
>JAGLSB010000580.1 GCA_023135955.1 Bacteroidales bacterium
GCTCAGGGCGGCGCCCAGTAACCAGAACCGAGCAAAGCGAGCTCAACGACTGTAAAGAGTTAAACCAGTAACCAGCAAACCTAAGCCTGACTCAATGAAAAATCGTTCATTCCGTTCAATAATAATACTTACACTTCTTATTGTTATTTCAACAATTTCATTTTCCGCATTTCTTATCTACAGTAAAATCTTGGAAAGGAAAATATATTCTGAACATGATAAAAATGTGAGTCTAGAAGTGTCAATTCTTAACTTGCTGAAAGATCAGATTTATTACACTTGTGGCGAACACGACGAAAGCGTAATCAAGACTCTGCATCAAAAAATGAAAAATAATGACCAGATATTAAACTCATATATTTATGATGCTGAAGAAAATATAAAATTTTCTCTCAAAAACGATTCTTCAGATATTGCATCAATTTCTCATGAAGAGATTCTTGCATCTCAGAAAGGCGTTAGAATTAAATCATTCCCAACAGCAGAAATTCCTTTCTCAAGGGCTTTTATAAATTTGCCCAATTCTCCTTCCTGCTATGAGTGTCATTCACAGGAAATAGTTAATCTGGGTTATATGGTAATAGATCTCTCAAAAGGCGAAAGAAAGGACATTAATGTTTTTACACGTAAATCGAGCCTCATATTCACACTTGTCATGATATTTATAATTATCCTCTTTATTCTTCTTATACACTACAGGTTTGTACGTAAATCATTACGTGAATTCCATAGTACAATCAAATCCATAAATCAGGGGAACCTTCAAACAAGATTATCAATTCCTGAAACAAAAGAACTTGGCCTGCTTGGGAAAAACTTCAACAACATGCTGGATACTTTTCAAAGGACTCAGAAAGAATTGCAGGAATTTCACAAAAAAGAATTACGAAGCAACTATAAGCTGGCTACTATAGGAGAAATAGCCGCCAGGCTGGCACATGAAATACGAAATCCTATAACAGGCATTGCAAATGCTATTGAGATTATAGTTGCAGATACAAAAGATGAGCAAAATATTCCTATCCTTGAGGAGGTTCAAAGACAAGCTAAAAGAGTTAATCATGCTGTTTCAGATGTTCTTAAATATTCTCGTAAAAAGAATCTGAATTTTATTTTGAATGATATAAATGAGTTAATTAAAAAGGTGGCCTTCTTCCTTAAAAATCAGGTAAACCAAAAAGAAATTCTTTTCGACCTTGAACTGCAGGATGATATTCCACTTTTCAAGTTCGACAATGAACAAATGGAAGATGTATTACTCAATATAGGACTAAATGCCATTCAGGCAATCTCAAAAGATGGTTCTATTATATTCAAAACCACATTTACACCCAACGAAAAAAGAATTTATATTTATGTTATTGATACTGGAAAAGGAATCCCTGAAGATGATTTACTCAATATTTTTCATCCATTTTATACTACTCGTAACGAAGGTACCGGTTTGGGACTGGCAATTGTAAAAGATATTATTAATAAACATAAAGGAGAAATATGGGTTGATAATAATAAAACAAATGGCTGTACTTTTACAATTTCATTGCTTGTTAGTGATGAATAATTTTTTTTTATATTTATAGGCGGGGAGTTGGTTGAGTGGTTGAGTTAGTCTATTAACCATATGGCGGTGGCTGAGCGTAGCCGAAGCTGAGTGGTTGAGTGTCTCGTCCTGAAATAGGTTTACATAATTTTGCAAAATAGAATAATAAAAAATGAAGCCTTTAAAAATTTTAGTTATTGATGATGAAAAATTGATCCGCTGGTCATTTGAAAAAAAATTAGGCGCAAAAGGACATAAATTATTTTGTGCAGAATCTGGCGAAAAAGGATTGAAATTATTCGAAACATATTATCCCGATGTAGTTTTTGTCGATAATCATTTGCCGGGTATAGAAGGTATACATGTTATCTCTAAGATTAGAGAAATTAATGAAGATACCAGTATTATTTTCATGACGGCTTACGAATCAGTTGATGTGGCCGTTGAGGCAATGAAAAATGGAGCTTCTGAATACATCCGCAAACCATTCTCTTTCGATGAGATTATTGTAATAATTGACAATATTGCTGAGAAAATAAGTATAAGAAATGAACTCCTGCTCCTTAAAAGACAGCAGAAGGATAAAATCACTTTCGCTAATATAATCCACAAGTCATCAGTAATGAAAGAAATCGTCAGGGTTTCGAAGAAAATAGCCCAGACAGATACAACAACAATTCTATTACTTGGAGATAGCGGAACTGGAAAAGATATTTTTGCCAGAGCTATACATAATGACAGCAACCGAAAAACAAAATCTTTTGTAACCATTAATTGTTCTTCATTGCCCGACACCTTGCTAGAAAGCGAACTGTTTGGCCACGAGAAGGGAGCATTTACTGATGCCAGGAGCCTTAAAAAAGGTTTGTTTGAAATTGCCGATAGCGGCACAGTCTTTCTCGATGAGATTGGAGATATAAGCCAGGCCACACAGATAAAACTACTTGGAGTGCTCGAAAACCGTACGATTATGCGCCTTGGAAGTACCAAAGAAATTCCTGTTGATGTACGAATTATTGCGGCTACCAATAAAAACCTGAAAGAATCAATTGAAAATAAATCATTCCGGGAAGATCTTTACTATCGCCTGCAAGGTTTTCAGATCGATATCCCACCTTTAAATGAAAGGAAAGAAGATATAAGCTTGTTGTTTGATTACTATATTAAATTTTTTAACGAAATGTTCAGGAAAAATATAGAATCAATCGATCCCGAAGCTAAAAATTTACTGAAATGCTATAAATGGCCTGGAAATGTAAGGGAACTGCGCAACGTTGTTGAAAGAGCAGTAATTCTTGAATCTGGTAAAACGATTCAGGTAGGCAGTCTACCCTGCGAAATAAACCTGGAGAGGGAATGTAAAAATAATAATTCGGGCTATTTCTTCGATTTTCCCGACGAAGGCATTGTATTGGAGGATCTTGAAAAACAAATTATAATGCAGGCACTTGAAATGGCAGATTCAAACCAGACAAAAGCTTCTAAACTTTTGGGAATTTCAAGGGATACCCTGCGATATAAGCAAAAAAAACATAAGCTTTAGAAGAGTTTTTATTCAATTATTTGGGTTATATCCCCCTATTGATATGGGGTATATAACCCATTTTATAATTCAATACATGTCCTTACGGGAATTAATCAATATTTTATATTATATATAACATGATATTTATCATATGTGATTATCAGTCATTTAAAAATAGATCAAGATATCTGACGATATATATCGTTATTTCAAGGGTTTTATGGTCATTAAAACTCATAAAAATCGGGCTTTACAAGCTAAATAAGCTAAAAATTTGATAGATTCTTGTAACATGTACATATACAGCCGTATGTAATATATGGCGCGGATATTGTTATAATATTCACAAGAAAACTATTTTTAACTTAAAATAAAATATTATGAAATCGATTAAATTATTATTTACGTTATTAGTTGTTGCAGCTTTTACGAGTGTGAGTTTTGGGCAAGCAATCACTGGCTCACTTCACGATTTTAAGGCTGCTGGTAATGATACATGGAATCCAATGCCAGGAGAAATTTGTGCACCTTGTCATCAACCACATAATGGCACCAATGCAGCAGGTAATATACTTTGGAGCGGAACCTTAGCAGCTTCTGGAGATTTTACAATGTACACAAGTGGGACTCTTGCGGGATCTGGAAGTGCTGCAGGTTCTTCTTTAATGTGCCTAGGTTGTCATGATGCGACAACAACACCTCATACTAATTTTGTATATAATGCTGTTGCTCTTGATGAAGCAAACACAACACTAGGGCAAGATCTTTCTGGGTCGCATCCTATAGGAGTTGCTGATCCAGGTGTTGTTTCTGGTTTTCAAACTCCAACGGGAGGCGCAAAGTATGTTGGAGGGAAGGTAGAATGTGGCTCATGTCATAATCCTCATGACAACACAACAGTAGCTGGAGGTAATTTTATGTTAATGTCTAATGTTGCAAGTGATCTGTGTTTAGATTGTCACGATAAATAGAAATTCATGGAAATGAAATAATAAAAGGCGATTATTTATCGCCTTTTATTATTTAGTTACGTTGGTATTTGTCTTTTTTTATAAAAAAAACAATAAGTTTACAATACTTTTAAAATTATCCAAGCTTATCTATTTTTATAAAAAAACAATACCTATACAATGCTTTTAAAATTATCCAAGCTTATATTCCTCGCATTACTGTTCTTTAACTATTCGTGCAAAGTTTTTCAAATACAGCAAGAGCCAATAGAAGAATTAGTTATATATCCTTCTCCGCCAGATACTGCCAAAATCCAATATTTAACAACTATTAATAGTTCAATTGATATTAAAGAAAAGCGTTCACCTTTTGTAAATTTTATTCTTGGCAAGGAACAGGCTTTAGGAATTAATCATCCTGGAGACATAATTTCCAGATATGGAACTCTTTTAGTAAGTAATGGAGCAATACGTGGTTTCGCTGAAATTAACCTTAATAATAAAACCTTACATTATATAGTCCCAAAAGGTAAAGGAGAAATCAGAGCTTCAATGAGCTGTGCATTCGATTCAATAGGTAACCTATATGTTGCTGATGAGATACGACAACAAATTCTGGTTTTCAACAAAACAGAAAACGGATTGAAGTATATAACTTCATTTGGAGACGGCGTTGATTTTAAGCCCGAATTTGTTTTGGCTTTTGATAATAAATTATGGGTTATTGGTAAAAATGATCGTAATATCCATGTATATGATGGTAAAACATATAAACCATTATTTACTTTCCCAAACGCTGTAATAGGTGATGATGCATTTATGTGGACACCAAAATATATAAATGGTTTTGGAGATTATATATATGTTACTGATTTTTTCGGATTCAACATTAAGGTTTATGACTTAAAAGGTAATTATTTCAGAACAGTGGGCGCACCCGGTAAATCACCTGGCCAATTCTCTAGACCTAAAGATATTGCTATTGATAGGGAGGAAAATTTATATGTGCTTGATGCTGCTTTTGGTAATGTGCAAATTTTTAATAATAAAGGTCAACTTCTTTTGTATTTTGGAGGTCAGAATGATAATAAAGGAGATATTGTATTACCTAAAGGAATACATATTGATTATGAAAACCGAGAATTTTTTGAAAAATATGTTGATCCTGATTATACGCTTAAATATCTAATATATGTTACTATGCAGTATGGTCCGAATAAAGTAAATATATATGGACTAGTTGAACCTAAACAAGATTTAGGAACTGAATGAGCAAGGCGATGGTATATTGTGTTTTAATATAATCTTGTTCAACTAGGCTTAATTATAGCGGATTGACTTTTTTACTTGA
>JAGLSB010000581.1 GCA_023135955.1 Bacteroidales bacterium
AAAACAACAATAGTTAATACTTTAGTACGTACGCTATCAAAATTTGAACGACAATCTATCCTCCTAGCTCCAACTGGAAGAGCCGCAAAAGTACTTTCTGCTTATACGGGAAAAACAGCATTTACAATCCATAAGAAAATTTATCGCCAAAAATCCGGAACAGATGGTTTGGGGAATTTTGTTCTCGATAAAAATTTTCATAAAAATTGTTTTTTTATTATTGATGAGGCCTCCATGATAGGAGATAAATCCTTTGAAAGTGGCCAATTCGGAACAGGGAATTTACTTGGGGACTTAAAAGAATATGTAAATCAGGGACAGAACTGTCATTTAGTGCTCATTGGAGACCTGGCCCAGTTACCTCCTGTGGGTTTGGATATAAGTCCTGCTTTGAATTTAAGGAATTTACAATCGATGGATTATAATCCTACAGAAGTGTACCTAAGAGATGTAGTCAGACAATCGCAAGATTCCGGAATTCTTGAAAATGCGACTATGCTGAGGAAAATGATTGAAGATAGAATCGTTGGTAATCCACATTTCCAAATTGATAATTTTGAAGATGTTAAAAGAATTTCTGGAGTTGAGTTAGTAGATGAGATTGAAAACTCATATTCAAAATATGGTGAGGATGAAACTATAATAATAAGCAGATCCAATAAAAGAGCAAACAAATTTAATGAGGGAATACGGAATCAGATTTTATGGAGAGAAGAAGAGTTGTCTATAGGTGATCTACTTATGATTGTAAAGAATAATTATTTTTGGATTCATCCTGAGGAAAACTTCGATTTTATTGCTAATGGTGATATTGCAAGAGTCGAAAGAATTCACAAACATAAAGATCTATATGGTTATCGCTATGCCGATGTAAGTCTGAGTTTCCCGGATTATAAAAACATCAGTATTGATGCCAGAATATTGATGGATACACTACGTGTCGATTCAGCCTCCTTGCCAATAGCTCAACAAAAGGAACTCTTTCAGACTATTCTTGACGATTATCCTGAAGAATTAACCAAAAAGGATCGTATTAAGAAAGTTATGGAAAATGAAAGTTTCAATGCCCTCCAGGTAAAATTTGCATATGCTGTTACCTGTCATAAAGCACAAGGTGGACAATGGAAATCTGTTTTTATCGATCCTGGATTTTTTCGCGAAGGGATGATGGATATTGAGTATCTTCGTTGGCTTTATACAGCATTTACAAGAGCTACCGAGAAACTTTATCTTGTTAATTTTCCCGATGAGTTCTTCTTGAATCATGAATAAAAAAAGGCCTGAAATTTTAACGATTTCAGGCCTTTAATTAGTATGTGTTAATAAGCTCTTTATTTCTTACTGTTTTATCATACTCAATGATTTAGAAATATTTCCAGCATTTATCCTATAAAAATACATTCCGGCAGGAGCTCTTCCTCCACTTTTATCGTTGCCGTCCCATGTTATAGAATGACTTCCAGATTGATATCTCCTATTGCTAATTAAAGTTTTAAAGTGTCTTCCACTTAAATTATAAACTTCTATTGTAACAGATTCTTCTGTAGGCAGAGAAAAGTTTATAGTAGTTTCTCCATTAAAAGGATTCGGATAGTTCTGTGATACTTCAAAACTATAATGTTTCTTCTTAGGTGTTCCAACTCCGGGCTGAAAATGTGCATCTGTATGACATTGAATACACTCTGATTTTGAAGAAACCGTTGGATTCACACCGGCAGAACCATGACAAGCAAGACAGGTTGCAACTGATTCAGGCGGTACATATACAGCAGCAAAATTTGCGGCAAGATTATCATTTAGTAATTCTACTGCTTTAGCAACAATGTCGCCTGTTAGCCTGGCACATCTTTCTTTTCGTTGCTTATCTCCTACAGAAATACCCGATGCCACACACCAGTTTGTAACAGAGACATGGCAAAGAGGTGACCCACTTACGTTTGAAGCCAAATCCATATTATAGTCATTGTGGGTAAAGGTTCCATCTATGGCATAAGTATTGCTCGTTGCAGTTGGGATTTCTGCTTGTGTACACCAGCCAACCAACTCACTACCAATAGCATCAGCTGTAGCCTTATCGGATACAAGCGAAATGGCTGCGCATGCTCCATTTATAGCACCACATGTTCCTCCCCAGCCTACAGTTCCTCCATGACCATATGTCATAACTTCTGATGGGAAATCGGTAAAAGGAGCACCAACTTTTACCGAAAGTGCTGAGATAATTGCCTTGAAAGCACCATATGAACAACCTTTTCCTTCCCAATAAGCATCATGTCCTTTAATTCTTAATTCTTCAACATCCAAAGAATCATAAGGATAAGGATGAGCGGAAGTACTTGCTGAACTTGCTTTTACGGTATTGTTTTTAACCATACCCGTAATAATAACACCGGATGAAATACCAGTTGTATAAAGAGCGGATCTTTTTAAAAAGTCGCCACGTGTTAATTTTTTTTTCATTTTATTTTTTTAAGATTAATATTATAAATGTCATTTATTAAGAGAAACTGTGGAGGGCCCCTCGAAAGGGAAGCATTTAAAAATATTATTGAATTTAAGAAATATAGTAGTCTGTAAAAAAGTGTTAATTCGTTTGGAAATAAACCATTATTCTTAAAATGACATTCTCCACATATAAAAATAGCATAGCCATTCATGCAGAATAGACATTTTTGTCTGAGCATATGAGAATCAGGTGGAGAAGATAATTTTGTGGTTATCTTAACAGCTAATTTCATAGGCCCCTCAGTTTCCGTGGAGGTCTCTGTTTTCAAATAAAAAGTGCAGTTTAGTTATTTGTGATAAAAATAACAAAAAAAAACAGATAAACAACATCATAAGAAATGATAGGCAGTACATAATTGTTGATAAACAACATATAATGTTTGATACAAAGTGCTGTTTAAATCGACATCTAACTACGATTTATCGAATAGTAGGTACAGAAATATTATTCCCCAATTATCTTAACAAGTACCCTCTTGCGCCTTTTCCCATCAAACTCACCATAGAAGATTTGTTCCCATGGACCAAAGTCGAGTTTTCCCTTGCTAACTGCAACTACAACTTCACGCCCCATAATGGTTCTTTTTAGATGACCATCGGCATTATCCTCAAAACCATTGTGTTTGTATTGGGAGTATGGCTTTTCAGGAGCTAGTTTTTCAAGCCACACCTCAAAATCGTGATGTAGTCCTTGTTCATCATCGTTGATAAAAACTGATGCTGTTATGTGCATAGCGTTTACAAAGCGAAACTAGTTACTCAATTACAGGAAGGATCTAAATATGGTTATTCACCAATGATTTTGACTAGAACTCTTTTTCTTCTTTTTCCATCAAATTCACCATAGAAAATTTGTTCCCATGGTCCAAAATCAAGTTGACCATTAGTTATTGCAACTACAACTTCACGTCCCATAATGGTTCTTTTAAGGTGTCCATCGGCATTATCTTCAAAACCATTGTGCTTGTATTGGGAATAGGGCTTTTCAGGAGCCAGTTTTTCAAGCCATACTTCAAAATCGTGATGTAAGCCACTTTCATCATCATTTATAAAAACGGATGCCGTTATATGCATCGCGTTTATGAGTATTAAGCCGTCTTGAATACCGCTTTCTTGCAGACAATTATTAACGTCTGGAGTAATATTGATTAGTTCTCTTCTTTTTGAGATATCGAACCAAAGTTCTTTTCTGTATGATTTCATAATGTTTTGATGGTTTGTAAGTCTCTAATTTAGTAAATGATTACTTGAAAAACAATCCCAATTATGTAATACGATGGTATACCAGAATCTTCTGTTCCTCAATATAGGTTATAACAGAATTATTTATCAACAGTACTTTATAAATTGTTTATGAGGATATTATGAGGATGTTATGAATATGATATGAGAATTCTGTTAATTGAAATTATTGGGATATATATATATATTAGCTTACATTTATACCATAAAAAAAGGAGCTAAATACAAAGTAAATAGCTCCTCCCTTAAAAAGTTATTTGAAGATAGAAAGAAGGTTAAATCTCTTGTCAAATGAAAACAAGAATTTATCTTCGACTATTAAATTGGTAGAATATTCACTAATGATGTGAATATTAAACTCTCCCAACTTTTAGTACCACTAATTAAGTTGAGATTTTCTATCATAGAGGAGTAGCTCTAACTGCTCCTCTTTTTTATTTCAAATAACTTCTGCAAGTTATGCAACCCCCCTTCACAGACCAAAAAATCGACTGTTGCATTTACTAACAATATTAAGAACTTTTCAACTTTAGCTCACAACCCATTGATTAACTATCCTTTACAAGAGCTCGTGTTTTCTGACAATTCGTTTTTAATAGAATCAAATTGTTTATTTACCTCTGTGTTTTTCATATAAGCAAGCTGGAAGTTACTGATTATTAAAGGATTGTTATAGCTGAATATTCAATATAAAGTTAGAAACTAAATACTGAATAATTCTGATTTTGGACCTTCATTTTTCCACAAAAGACTGTCTGTTTTTGTGGAAAAGTAGTCGTGTTTATTCTTGATTATTAAATAGTTTGGAAATATTGTCTAATACAATTGTAATAAAACCAATAACTTTATTTTAATTTAGAATAAATACAATTATTAGGATTTAATCCTAACTCTATCTATTTATCTAGAATAATTTTAATTTGAGTAGGAATTAAAAATAGTTCCAACTATTTGATTATATCGCAAAGTTATTTAGATAAAATATCTTAATCCCTCACGCAACGAACTCGAATTGTATATCAGGCAGTTAGGGAATTGATGTACAAATAGGGTGCAAAATACTTCTGAAATGATGCTATTATTGTTTTAATTCCTGTATCTGTTGATTTAGTATATTAATGGAATCTCTTAGTATGGTAATAGTATGATAATATTCATCTGAGATAGCCTGCTGCCTTGCTGCTTCGCATTTAGACATTAAGGCTCTTTCAGTAGCTTCCGCAGCAAGTTTGTATTGCTCTTGAGCTTCTATCTGAGCTATTATAGCTAATTCCTGCTGCATCATAGCTTCTTTCTGAGCCCACATGGCTAATTCCTGCTGCTCCATAGCTTCTTTTACAGCATGTTGAGCCACTAGCTGATATTTATTTGCCTCATCTTTATAATATTCCACTGAATCCATGGTTGCCTTGTATTTTTTCATGGATACGGTATTTTGGCTGAAACCAGAGAGGGTAGATGCAAGGAGAATTAAAATGCTGAAATGGAGTGCTTTTTTCATGTCAATTGTTTTTTAGAATCTTACTATAAAGGTATGAGTAATTTTTTGGCTCACACATTATGGGTGTATTATCAGCTCGTAACCCAATTGGATAAGAAACTACTATAGTTTCTTCTTTACGACTATCAATCCATTTCACAGATTCTTCAAATGAAATGTACGTTATTTGAGCCATTTCTCCTTGAAGGAATAGTTGGTTCTTAGATGTAACTATTGAAGTATAAAGTTTATTTCCAAAAGATTCCATTTCGTTGTTTTTTAATTGTACATAAATCAAATTTATTTAGGTTGGGTAGTCACTCACATTAATACCTCCAATCATTCCTTCGAAAGGAACATCTTTATTATGTTTTGATTTTAATACTTTTCCAGTTGTAAGCTTGACCCTTACATTTACGAATACATTTTCTTTAGAATCTTTAATTTTTGATACATCAACCCAAGTTTCAAATATATCAGAAGGTTTTAGTTTATGTGGCAAATGAGTTTCTCTATTTAGTATATGAAATCGTTTAGACATATCTTCAATCCAAATATGAGTTATTGTGTAATCTTTTACTTCAGACGGATTAATCACCTTGATAAAATATTTTAATGAAGGAGAAAAACTAACATTAGGTGACGGATTTGAAAAAACAGCAGTATGAACTAAAACAATTGGACGTTTTCTAATTCTTTCAAAAGGTTTAATAAGATATCCTAAAAGTGTTAATGCCCATTCCATATAAATTTATTTTTAAGGATTTTTAGTATTTTCAATTCAACCACAAAACATAATCCCCACCAATTCCATAGATTCCATTTAAATAATAAGAATAATATTTTGAAACTCTTCAATAATTGTCAGCAATTTCTTGGTTCTTTTCTGTCTTCCTCTCCTAAATTTTGACAATTAAAGTTAGTAATAATCCTTTAATTATTAAAGATGTACTCTAGACATTTCAAATTAGTCTATCTTCTTTTTTTCCTTTCTTTTCCAAAAAATAATTATGTGCAGAATAAATTGCCCTTTCAGGACGCTGCATTGGGGTGTTTCCAATACCCAAGGCGTTGCCTTTGGGTTGAAGTAATCTGGGCTTTCAACCCGGACTTTAATTTTAAGTGGTTTAATTGCCTGCAGCTTGCTGCGACTGACCATAATTTTCCAGTTTATACTTCAAGATCTGCTGCATGGTAATTGATTGAAAAAAATCAATGATACGCTGCGTTTTTTCCGTCAATATTACATTAATGAATATATGAGCTAACATAAGTTAGCAATATCAAATGTTAATTGATGATTTTGTTTTCGTCCCGATGTACATCGGGACAGCTTAATT
>JAGLSB010000582.1 GCA_023135955.1 Bacteroidales bacterium
AGAGAAGAGGGTTATTTTAATGGAAGAGAAGATGGTAAAATGATAGAATATTCGGAAAGTGGAAAAATTATTAGCTCGGGAAAATTTATAAATGGTGAAAAAGAAGGGGATTGGAGTTATTTTTCTGGCGATCACATCGAAAAAGGAAGTTATATCACAGGGCTTAGAGAAGGAGTTTGGCATTATTATTATTTAGATGATAAATTGCATTTTGAAGGGAAATTTATCCAAGGATTAGCTCAAGGAAAGCACAAGTTTTATTATCCATCGGGTATAATAAAAGAGGAAAGGTATTTTGATATGGGGATAAGGGAAAAGAACTGGAAAAAATATGATAGTTTTGGAAATGTAAAAATGACAATTACCTATAAACACAACACAGAATACAGAATAAACGGAGAAAAAATTAATTTACCCGAGGGTTCATTTAAGACAATTAAATAATATTGAGAGAAGAATTTAATATAGAAGAGCAGGGTCCTCAAGATGTGGAAAAAGATTTTGAACAAAAGCTAAGGCCTCTTAGTTTTTCTGATTTTTCAGGACAAAAAAGCATCATAGAGAATTTAAAAGTTTTTGTGGAGGCTGCCAAATTAAGAGAAGAAGCCTTAGATCACGTATTGCTTCATGGTCCACCGGGATTAGGAAAAACCACTCTTGCAAATATTATTGCCCACGAGTTAGAAGTAAGTATCAAGATTACCTCCGGTCCGGTGCTTGATAAAGCAGGAGATTTAGCTGGATTACTAACGGGACTTGAATATGGTGATGTTTTGTTTATTGATGAAATTCATCGACTGGCCCCAATCGTTGAAGAGTATTTGTATTCAGCAATGGAGGATTACACAATTGATATACTAATTGATAAAGGACCAAGTGCCAGGTCTGTTCAATTGAATTTGAATCCGTTTACATTGATAGGTGCAACTACCCGCTCAGGTTTACTCACAAGCCCCCTTAGAGCTCGTTTTAGCATAAAATCCTTATTAGAGTATTACGACCAACAAACCCTAACAAAAATCGTTAAAAGGTCCGCAAATATTTTAGGTGTTGAAATATTTGATGATGCAGCCATTGAAATCTCATCAAGAAGCAGGGGAACGCCAAGAATTGCAAATGCTTTATTAAGAAGAGTGCGTGATTTTGCCCAGGTAAAAGGTGACGGGAGAATAAATATTGACATTACTAAACACTCACTAGAAGCCCTGAATATTGATAAAGCGGGCTTGGATGAAATGGATAACCGGATCCTAACAACTATAATTGATAAATTTGGAGGTGGGCCTGTGGGCCTGAACAATATTGCAACTGCAGTAGGAGAAGATTCAGGAACTATTGAGGAAGTTTATGAACCATTTCTAATAAAAGAAGGCTATATTAAACGCACACCCAGAGGACGGGAAGTTACCGAACTATCGTATAAACATTTGGGAATTATTAAGAATAGTCAGGATAGACTTTTTTGATTATTTAAGTTGCCGGATACCCAACCAATACCCATTACTAAAAAAAGGAATTTGAAATATTATTCAAGCTTGAAAAATCAAGAATTTTAATATTCCGCCCCTTTATTTCTAAAAGCTTTTCCTGTTTAAACTCTGAAAGCATTCTTATGATAGACTCTGTTGCAGTACCAACAATATTTGCTAATTCTTCACGGGTAAGTGAAATTTTAAGTACGTCATTTTCATCTACACCAAATTCATTTTTCAAATGAATTAGTATTTCTGCTAATCGTTCCTTTGCGGTTTTTTGTGCAATGTCTGTTATATATGAATTTGCTTCACCCAATTCCCTGCAAGTCATTTGCATTAATTCAAGGGCAAAATCCCCGTTATTCTTAATTAGTTCAATCACTATTTCGCCAGGAACATAACAACTTGTAGATTCATTAATTACTTCCGAAGTTGTGCAAGCCAACTCTGATGATAGAACAGAGCGATATCCTATAATTTCCCCAGCACTTGCAAAACGGAGGATTTGTTCTTTTCCATCTACACCTGTTTTGAATAGTTTTATTATTCCCGAATTAATGCAATAAATACCCTTTATTCTATTACCCTCGTTGTATAAAACACTACCTCTTTTATGAAGCCCATCGTCTTTATGAGAAATAATAAGATCTAGCTCGCTATCAGTCAGGTGTTTAAAAAGGAAATGTGATTTTGAAAAACAATTTTCCGCACAATCCATGATATTTATTTGTTAGTTGCCTATTATTAGGCTGATGAATTTGGCTGTAATAGGTATTAATAATTAAATTTGCCGCCAAAGGATAAAAATATAAAAAATTTGAATCATGAAAGAATCTATCTCATTATCTTGGATTGACGAAATGGCTTTTGAAACAGAATTAAATGGACACAAACTTGTTATAGATGCAAACGAAAGCGTTGGCGGTAAAGATCGCGGCCCAAGACCAAAACCATTAATGATGCTGGCTCTGGCTGGATGTACTGGAATGGATGTGGTGTCAATTCTAAAGAAAATGCGTGTAGAATACAAAAATCTTGAAATTAAAGTAGAGGGAGAACTTTCTGAAGAGCACCCAAAGCGTTACATTAAAATGAAAATTGTTTATGTGTTTACAGGTGAAAATCTTCCTTTAGCTAAGATTCAGAAAGCCGTCGATTTATCGAAAGACCGGTATTGTGGTGTTAGTGTTTCTTATAAAGAATCCATGGAATTGGAATATGAAATTGTTTTAAATCAGTGAGAATTAATTTTTAAGAAGCAAAACGGGATCTCAAGAATTAGATACCTCACTTTTTACAGACATTAGATAACGCTTGAAAATTGTTCCAGAAAGCGCAAATCATTTTCAAAATATAATCGAAGATCGCGAATCTGGAACTTAAGCATAGCTATTCTTTCTACACCCATCCCAAAGGCAAAACCGGTATATTTTTTACTGTCTATATTGTTGAATTCTAAAACATTAGGATCAACCATTCCACACCCTAATACTTCAAGCCATCCGGTATATTTACACACATTACAACCTTTTCCAATACATAAATTGCAGGAAACATCCATTTCAGCTGATGGTTCTGTAAAAGGAAAATAGGAAGGGCGTAAGCGTATTTTTGTTGATTCACCAAATAATTCTTTGGCAAAATATAATAAGGTTTGTTTTAGATCTGCAAACGACACTTTTTCATCAATATATAATCCTTCTACCTGATGAAAAATACAATGAGCTCTAGCCGAAATGGCTTCATTCCGAAAAACTCTTCCAGGAGAAATCGTTCGGATTGGAGGGCTAGTTTTTTCCATTACTCTTACCTGAATAGAAGAGGTGTGTGTCCTAAGAAGAATGTCAGGATCTTTTTCAATGAAAAAAGTGTCCTGCATATCTCTAGCGGGGTGTTCGGGAGGAAAATTTAATGCTGAAAAGACATGTTTATCATCCTCAATTTCTGGCCCTTCAGAAACAGTGAAACCAATGCGAGCAAAAATTTCCAGAATTTCTTTTCTAACAATAGAAATAGGGTGTCTGGATCCCTGATTAATTGGAGAACCAGGAAGAGTAAGGTCCTGTATATTACTTGTAGTAACTATATTACTTAACTGTTCTTTAAGAGAATTTATTTTATTTTGAAGGGAAATCTTTAATTGATTTAAAAGTTGACCAACTTCTTTTTTTTGATCTCCAGGTATTGTTCTAAACTCATCGAATAAAGCAGAAACAATGCCCTTTTTACTAAGATATTTGATTCTAAATTCTTCAATCTGCTCAAGAGTTTCAGCAGTAAAATTTTCAGAATCTTGTATGATTTGAATGATTTTATCGTGCATTGAAATTATTATTTTATAATTTTAATTTGAAGTTTTATATCTTCAATAGGTCTATTATAAGAATCAACCGGTTGGGAAGCAATTGTATCAAGAACACTTAAGCCCGAGATAACTTCACCAAAAACAGTATAAGTAGCATCAAGGTGTGGTGTTCCACCAATAGTTGTATAGCTTTTAATCTCTTCGGAAGTAAAAGCTTTGTGGCGGCCTGTTTTTACAAATCCATCAAGCTGCTCTTGGCTATAAATCTGGCCTTGAACTATATAAAACTGTGATCCAGAAGACACTCTTTTTGGATTAACCGAATCTCCCTTCCTTGCTGCAGAAATAGCTCCCTTTTTATGATAAAGATTTTCGCGAAATTCTGCAGGAATTGAGTAATCAACTCCCCCCGACCCAAGAAACTCGCCTTTATCAGCTCCTTTAGAATTTGGGTCTCCTGTTTGTATCATGAAATTATTAATTACCCTGTGAAAAAGCTGGTCATTATAAAAACCTTCATTTGAAAGCTTTATAAAATTTTGCTGGTGTAATGGTGTTGAATTGTAAAGCAATATGTTTATATCTCCGTATTTAGTTATTAGCTTAGCTATAACACCCTCTTTGTCTTGTGAAAGAAGATTTAAGGGCACAATTGTAACTAAAAGATAAAACACAAATTTATTAAACATTTTATAAGAATAAGAGATTAAAGATTGCTTATTAAAGAAGGCAAAAGTAGTTATTATTATTCTAATAGGTAGAAAGTAAAGCTTTTAATGTTAAAAGAACAGTTGGCTATTAAGACCTTAATGTTATTGAATAATTCTACATTTGCAAAAATAATATTTAATGATGATTGAAAATATACTAAAGGATTGAGTTATCTTAAACAATTAGCAGGACAAACAGCTGTTTATGGATTGGGTGTCGTCATTCCAAGATTGCTTACATATGTACTTTTAACGCCTTTTTATACCAGGATTTTTGCAAGAGCAGAATATGGAATTATAACAGAATTATATGCTTATGTTGTTTTTTTAATCGTCATTTTAACATACGGTTTAGAAACAGGATATTTTCGATTTAGTAAAGAAAAAGAAACTGATAAAGATGTATATAAAACATCTCTTATTAGCATAGTAATATCGTCGCTTAGCTTTATTCTTATCATTTTCCTTTTTTACAAACGAATTGCAGATGTGCTTGGTTACGAGAGTAGTAGTAAGTATATATTATGGATAGGGATTATAGTTGGTCTTGACGCTCTTACAGCCATTCCTTTTGCAAAAATTAGGTTGCAAAATAAGGCAATGAAGTACAGTCTTATACGTGTTATTGAGGTTGCTGTAAATTTATTTTTTAATTGGTTTTTTGTGCTTTATTGCTTTAATAATTATGAGGAATATGATTGGATTTCGAAATTTTACAATCCGGAATTTCGTATTGGTTATGTTCTTTTAAGCAATATGTTTGCAACAATTGCAAAGACAATATTATTAAGTAAAGAAATCTTATTTAGTGATGGACAATTTCAGTATACAATATTAAAAAAGTTATTATCATATAGTTTTCCATTGCTTATAGCTGGTTTGGCCGGAACCATCAACGAAGCTATCGACCGCATTTTACTAAAATATATGATTCAACCCCCTTACCTTCCAATGGAGCAATTGGGTATTTATGGTGCTAATTTGAAACTGGCTGTATTAATGACACTTTTTATTCAAATGTTTAGGTATGCTGCTGAGCCTTTTTTTTTCAGTAAAATGAATGAAGGAAACGCAAAGGAAATTTATGCTGAAGTAATGAAGTATTTTATTTTTGCGGCTATGAGCATATTCTTGTTGGTTGTTCTGTATATTGATATTTTCAAACTTTTTATTGGGGTTGAGTTTAGAGAGGCTATTGCTATTGTTCCTATAATTCTTTTGGCCAATTTGTTTATGGGGATATTTTATAATTTATCAGTATGGTATAAACTAACAAACCTTACAAAATTTGGTGCTTATCTCGTAATATCCGGGGCTGCCGTTACCATTGTTGTAAATGTAATTTTTATACCAAAATGTGGATATATGGCTTCAGCCTGGGGACATTTTAGCGCTTATCTTGTTATGATTATATTAAGTTACTTATTTGGTAGAAAATATTATAAAATCAATTATGATCTTAAAAGAATTTTTGTGTATATCTTTCTTGCCATATTATTATTTTATTTATTTAAGAATAATTCAATAACTAATCAGTTAATATTATATGGCTTAAAGAGCTTATCATTATTTTTGTATCTGTTTATATTTATTTTATTGGAACGTAATTTGAAAGTTAAAAGAAATTAAAGCTAAAATGAGGATCGTAATTATAATATCGTTTTTGTTAATTAACTTGATGGTGAGAGCTCAGGTAGATCAGGAGTATAATTATGAGTTTGCCCTAATTGAGGCTAATAGACAGAAATCTATTGGCAACATAAACGAAGCTGTAAATTTGTATAAAAAGTGTTTAAGTGTAAAGCCTGAGTCTGGAATTGCTGCTTATGAGCTTGGAAGTATCTATATTGCTTTAAATAATGCAGACCTGGCTTATAAATATTTCAAGGAAGCTTATTTATCCGATAAGGAAAATTATTGGTATATGGTTGCATATATCGAAATTCTTAAACTCAGAAAGAAGAATAAAGAGGCTGAGGAAATCATACTGGATTATTTGAAAATGAAAGATGATTCTAAATTACGATATTCTTTAGTCGGTATTTATGAGGAGACTGAAAAATATAAAAAAGCCCTTAAACACCTGAATCATATTGAATTAAAAAATGGATTATCCGAGACTGTTATTTTAAAAAAAGTAGATATTTATAAAAGACAAAAAAAATATAATGAAGGTGAAAAAGAACTTTTCAAATTAAAAGATATGGTTCCTGAGTCCGCTGATTATTATATATTCTTGGCAGAATATCTTAATGAAACTGGTCAAAAGGACAGGGCTTCGGGTTTTTTCCTTCAGGCCTATTTGTTAGATACAACTAATTTATACGCTGTCACTAATTTGGCAGATTATTATATTCAAAATAAAAATTTTAATAAAGGCTTTGCTTATTTGAAGAAAGCTTTTAAGGACCCCAAAATTAAACTGGAGAATAAGATTAAAACAATTATTTATTATTTGGATAATTTAGACTTTATGCTGAAATACCACTCAGAAATAGAGCAGATTATAAGTAGTTTGTTAGTTTTGTATCCCACAGAAAATATTGTATCCAGAGTAGCTTACGATTTCTATTTTAAAGTTGAAAATTATGAGCAGTCCTATTTGCAAATCAAGAAACTGTTGAAGGAAGAGAATGAAAACTATCCTTTATGGCAACAAGCTATATACAATGCTAGTTTACTTGGATTAAGTAATGATATTATTGAATTGGGAAATGAAGCAATAAGTTATTTCCCCAATAAAACAGATTTATATTTATTTATTGGAATTGGATATTTTCAGAAAAACGATTTTGAAAAAGCATATAATATTTTAAAAGAAAACTATCAACTAGGATTGGAGATAGATTTGCAAATACAGTTTCTAACGTTTCTTGCTGAAAGCGCATATAAACTTGAATATAATGAAGAGGCCTTTTCCTATTTTGAAGAATTAATTCTACTAGACCCTCAAAATTTCCCCATTCTTAATAATTATAGCTATTATTTATCGCTCGAAGGAATTAATCTTGATAGGGCTGAAAAATTAAGCTATAAAACAATTATTAGAAATCCTGAGAGCGCTGTTTATCTGGATACGTATGGATGGATATTATTTAAGCAGAACAGAACGAAGGAAGCTATAGAATATTTAGAAAAAGCTATCGCATTATCAGATGATCCTGATATTCTATTTCACTATGCTGAAGCTCTTTTTAAATTTGGAGAAAAGCAAAAAGCAGGTGAATATTATAAGAAGGCATTGGATGAGGGTTATGATTCAGGAATAATTAAACCGAAACTTGAATTATGTTATTGATAAGAAAACATATAATTATTGTAAGTTTAATTATACTTTTTTTCAGTTCCTGTGCAAAATGGAGAAGAATTGTAAAACCCGATAATACTGAAACCATTTTAAAAAAAGAGTTGAGAATCAATTATGAAAGCAAAGTTATTCCACAATATATTTTGATAGAAAATGCAAATATTATAATTGAGGGCGAGGAAACAAATAGGGCAAAAATTAATTTCTATTTAGAGAAAGATAAGCAGATATTTTTTAGTGTGAAGCTGCTTGGATTTGAAATGTTAAGATTTCAACTTACGAAAGATTCTTTAAAATATATAAACAGAATTAGCCGTGAATATTATTTTGGAAATATTAAAAATGACCAGAATGAGCTAACCAGGCTATTAAATTTTGCAAGCGTAGAAAATTTAATAGCTACAGGATTAATATTAAATGCATCAACAGGGCTTGATAACTTCCTCAATAAAAGCAACATAGACGAAGATAGGATTCTTTTTAAAGACGAATTAGGACCCGGTCAGAATGTTTTATGTAGTTATTACCTGGATGGTCTTCAAATATTCGACCTATCCTACTTAGATTATGTTAAACAGATTGAAACAAAACTATTTTTTGAAAGAGTTGAATTTAGTTTAAATTCGATTCATGGTTATTATAGAAATGGAAGCTCTGTTATTAATTTTGATTTGGATATAAACGAAATTAAAAATGAGAAGTTTTTGAAAACAGATTTTAGAATAGGAAGAAATTATCATGAAATTGATTCTTTGTTATAAGATATTTTTATTTATTATTTTAATAGCATTTCCTGGGATCCTAAATTCTCAAGATAGAAAAAGTCTTGAAGGTGAGAAAAAGATTAATATTGAGAAATTAAAATATACACGAAAATTATTAGACTCAAACAAAGAAGATAAAAAGAAGAATTTATCAAATATATATATTCTAAATAGGGGAATTGAATATAGGAAGAATCTAATTAGAAATTATGAATTGGAGCTTGATTTTATTAATAGCGATATTGAATATTTGAATGTGGAAATTGATGAAGGGAAACAGGATATTGAAAAATTAAAAAATTCATACGCTAATATTGTAAAAGCAAGCTATAGAAATCTTGATAATGAATTTTGGCTTATGTATATATTGTCGTCTGAAGATATTAATCAAAGCTACAGGCGTTATAAATATTTGAAATATTTAAATGAGTTCAGAAAAGATTTGTATTCTGAAATATTGAACAGAAACGAATTTTTAGCTATGCAGATAGATTCCTTAATAATATTAAGAATAGGAAAAGAAAGTACACTTACTAGTATTGAATCTGAAAAGAATAGATTATTGAGTTCTCAAAATATAAAATTGGGTTTACAGAAAGAGTTTTTACAACGAGAGGAGGAACTACTAAAGCAAATTAAGCAGCGAGAGGAAATACAATTACGAATAGAAAGAGAAATTAGATTATTAATTGAAGAGGAGGCAAGAATAGCCCGGGAGGCTAATCGTGTTAATGCGCTTACACCTGCCGAGAGAATTATTGATGGTAATTTTGGAAATAATAAAGGAGGGTTACCATGGCCTACTGAGCAGGGAATTATTACTGGAAAATTTGGAGAAAGAGACCACCCGATATTAAGTGGAATTATAATTAAAAGTAATGGTATAGATATTAGTACTACTGAAGAATCAAAAGTCAGGGCAATTTTTAAGGGAGAGGTAACAAAAGTTATAGCGATTCTTGGTGCAAATTTTACTGTAATAATTAAGCATGGAAACTATCGTACAGTTTATCAGAATCTTATTAGTGTTGATGTAAAGGCTGGAGATATGGTAGAAATTAAAGAATATATTGGAGACATGGGAGTAGAGGATAATAAGGTTGTAAATTTACATTTTGAGTTGTGGAGAGAAAAGGATGCTCTTAATCCAGAATTATGGTTAAGCAAATAATTGGATTAAAAGGTAACTTTTTTGTATAATTTCTGTATAAGTAGCTATATTACTCAAACCCTGACCTTATGAGTAAAGTAATGATTATAAAATCGATTCCAGAAAGTCTGCGGCTGGTTGAAAAATTCATAGATGAGATTTCTGAAGAGCTTAACCTAAGCGATGAAGTGTATGGCAATATTTTGATTGCTACATTAGAGGCTGCAAACAATGCTATAATTCATGGTAATAAAGAGCGAGAAGATCTCAATGTTGAAATTTTTATGGAAGAAGAAGATAAAAGAATTACTATGACCATAAAAGATTTTGGCTCCGGTTTTAATCCAGATGATATTCCAGATCCAACCGCTCCGGAAAATATAGAGAAAACTAACGGAAGAGGTGTTTTTCTTATGTCAAGACTTTCTGATAATATTGAATTCCATGAAAATGGCACACTAGTTAAACTTAGTTTTAATATTTAATAGAATTGGCTATCTGGTTTCATTCAGAATACCCCGGTTTTGATATTCCTCAAAAACGAAAATTAAAGAGGTGGATTTCTTCTGTTATTCAAGAAGAGGAATTTACCCTCGGAAATATTAATTATTCATTTCTTTCAGATGAAGAACTGCTTAAAATAAATCTTCAGTTTCTGAAGCATAATTTTTATACCGACATAATTAGCTTTGACTATTCCAATGAAAATATTATTTCAGGAGATATTTATATATCGATAGATCGTGTTAAAGAAAATTCTAAAGAATTTAAATTTTCTTTTAATAGAGAACTAGAAAGAGTAATTATTCACGGTGTATTGCATTTTCTTGGATTTGAGGATAAATCTAAAACTCAGATTGAAAGTATGCGAAAGGCCGAATTGAAATGCCTTCTTCTTTTGAATACCACAAATTAACAGAACCTCTCTGCAAATACTGGATTATAATTAACTTTGCACAAAATTGATAATATGTTGCCAGAGTATGATGTAATCGTAGTCGGTGCGGGACATGCTGGATGCGAAGCAGCAGCAGCGGCGGCTAATATGGGCTGCAAGACTCTTCTTGTTACCATGGATATGACTAAAATTGCCCAAATGAGCTGTAATCCAGCTATGGGAGGGGTCGCAAAAGGTCAGATTATTAGGGAGATAGATGCGCTTGGAGGGTATAGTGGAATAGTTACAGATAAGTCTATGATTCAGTTCCGTATGCTGAATAAATCGAAAGGGCCCGCATTATGGAGCCCAAGATCACAAAACGACAGACAAAAGTTTTCAATTATATGGAGGGAGCTTCTCGAGGATACTAAGAATCTGGATTTTTGGCAAGATATTGTTGTTGGATTGATTATAGACAATGATACCCTAAAAGGCATAAAAACAAAGCTGGGAATAAATATTTTTGGAAAGTCGGTTATTCTTACAAATGGGACTTTTGAGAACGGACTCATGCATATTGGACAAACAAAGATTGAGGGGGGGCGTGCTGGAGATCAGGTTTCGGTTGGAATTAGTGATCAACTCAAAGATCATGGCTTTGAGGTGGGACGGATGAAAACAGGTACTCCAGCCAGGCTAGACGGAAGAACAATAGACTTTTCAAAAATGCAAGAGCAAAAAGGTGATAATGAGAATAAAAAGTTTTCCTATTTGAATTATGAGGTAGATTATTCAAATCACCAAAGCTGTTGGATTACCTATACAAATTTGGATGTTCATGAAGACCTCAGAACTGGATTATCCGACTCACCAATGTTTAATGGAACCATTAAAAGCATTGGGCCAAGATATTGTCCGAGTATTGAAGATAAGATTCACACCTTCGCCTCTAAAGATAATCATCAATTATTTCTTGAACCGGAAGGCAGTAATACAAACGAATATTACATAAATGGATTTTCTTCTTCCTTGCCCTGGGAAGTGCAATTGTCAGCTATGCATAAAATTTCAGGTCTTGAGAATGTGAAAATTTTCAGGCCGGGCTATGCAATAGAATATGATTACTATCCACCAACACAATTATATCATAGTTTGGAAACCAGGTTGATTCATAATTTATATTTTGCCGGACAGATAAATGGAACTACTGGGTACGAAGAAGCTGGAGCGCAAGGATTAATTGCAGGAATTAATGCTGCTTTAAAAATACAGGAAAAAGGAGAATTCATTCTTGGTAGGGACCAGGCTTATATTGGTGTTTTAATAGACGACTTAATTACTAAGGGAGTTGATGAACCTTATCGGATGTTTACGTCACGAGCGGAATATCGTTTATTGTTGAGACAGGATGATGCAGATGAAAGGCTTACAAAACTTAGTTTTAATATTGGACTCGCTACAGAGAATAGATTAAGTTTATTATCCGAGAAGGCAGACATTAAAAAAAACATTTTGCAATTCTTAAAGAAGACAAGTGTTGATCCGAAAAGTATAAATGAATTATTAAGGAAAAAGAAGTCATCAGAGATAAGGCAAAAGGTAAAGGCCATAGATTTATTGAGGAGACCACAAATTACCATTTTTGATCTGGCTGAATATTTAGGAAAAATTTATACTATAGCAAGAATTGCTGAGAATAGGGCAGATGAAATTTTAGAAAATGTTGAGATTTCTGTAAAATATGAAGGTTATATTAAAAGAGAAAAAGAGTTGGCTGATAAAATAAAAAGACTCAATGAAGTTAAAATTTTGGGAAGTATTGATATTAATAGTTTGAAATCTATTTCAACTGAGGCGCGACAAAAACTTACAAAAGCTAAGCCAAAAACTATTGGCGAAGCATCAAGAATTAGCGGAGTTTCACCAGCAGACATTAGTGTTTTATTATTATATATGGGAAGATAGGGTTCCACGTGGAACAATTACCTGTTTTTTTGTTCCACGTGGAACGAAAAGTATTGTGTTTTATAAAGAATTTTGTAAATGATGGAATATAATGGGATAGTTGTTGATATTGTAAATAAGACAAGATTTAAGGGAAAGGTTACAGTAGATGGTGGCATCATAAAGTCTATTGAAAAATTTGACAATGCTGAAAATTGTTATATTCTACCCGGATTTGTTGATTCTCATATACACATTGAAAGCTCTATGCTTAGCCCTCAAAATTTTGCTACCGAAGCTGTGAAACATGGCACTGTGGCCGTAGTTTCAGATCCTCATGAAATCGCAAATGTATTAGGGGTAGATGGGGTAGATTATATGATTGATGATTCGAAAAAATCACCCATGAAATTTTACTTTGGTGCGCCAAGTTGTGTGCCCGCAACAGATTTTGAAAATTCCGGAGCCAGATTAGACACATATGAAGTTGACGAACTATTAAAAAGAGATGATATATACTTTCTTTCTGAAATGATGAATTTTCTTGGAGTTGTTAAAAAGGATACTGAAGTGATGAGGAAAATTCAGTCGGCTAAATTGGCAAATAAAAAAATTGATGGTCATGGGCCCGGACTTAGGGGAATCGATTTGAAGAAATATATTGAGGCTGGTATACAAACAGATCATGAATGCTTTTCATATGAGGAGGCCGTAGAGAAAATTAATCTTGGGATGAAAATCCAAATCAGAGAGGGTAGTGCTGCCAGAAATTTTGATAATTTATATAAGCTTATCGATGATTATCCTGATATGGTAATGTTGTGTTCTGATGATTTGCATCCTGATGATTTGGTTAAGGGACATATAAATTTACTGATAGAAAAGTCTTTAAATAAGGGGCTTGATTTATTTAATATTTTAAGAGCAGTTATTTATAACCCTATAATGCATTATGATCTTTCTGTAGGAATGCTTCAGGTTGGGGACAATGCGGATTTTGTTATTGTTAAGGATTTGATGAAGCTGAAAATACAAAAGACAATTATTGATGGTGAAGAAGTATATAATAATGGGAGTGTATTGATTCAACCAGAAAAGCCCAGAGTCTTAAATAATTTTTACACAAACAAGGTTGACAAAGATTCTTTTAAAATTGAAAAAATAGGAACAAAAGCCAAAGTAATTGAAATTATTGACGGGGAATTAGTAACCCGTCAATCTGTTTTTAAGCTCAATCCTAAGGAAAGATTTGTTAGCTCAGATATTGAGAATGACATATTAAAGATCTCAGTTATTAACCGCTTTTCTAAAGAATCGCCCTCTGTTGGACTTGTTAAGGGTTTTAATTTAAAGAGGGGAGGGCTAATTTCTAGCATTGCTCACGATAGTCATAATATTATTGCCGTAGGAACAGAAGATGATATTCTAAAGGAATTAGTATTGTGGGTTCAGGATAAAAAAGGAGGAATTGCAATACATGACGGAAATGCAATTTTCGGACTTTCTTTACCGATTGCAGGAATAATTTCTGATCTGACAGCTATAGAAGCGGCAGAAAAATATAGAGATCTGAATACAAAAGTAAAAGCTTTAGGATCTCAACTTAGAGCGCCATTTATGACGCTTGCTTTTATGTCCCTATTAGTTATCCCCGAACTTAAAATAGGGAATAAGGGGCTTTTTGATGTAAATTCCTTTTGCTATACTAATATGTTTGTGGATTAATGAATCCAATTTCTGAAATAAAAACCAAACTTAAAAACCTACCCGATAAGCCCGGTATTTATCAGTTTTATGACGAAAACGGGAATATCATATATATTGGGAAGGCTAAATCCTTAAAAAAAAGAGTTTCTTCCTATTTTAATAAGAGGCAATACGAAAGCGCTAAACTAAAAATACTCGTAAAAAAAATCAAGGAAATAAAACACATCGTTGTTGACACAGAATCAGATGCCTTGTTACTTGAAAATAACCTAATAAAGAAGTGCCAGCCCAGGTATAATATTAACCTTAAGGATGACAAAACTTTTCCCTGGATCTGTGTTAATAACGAACGTTTTCCTAGAGTTTTTTCTACAAGGAGAATTATTAATGACGGATCAAAATATTTTGGACCCTATACATCTGCCCATACAGTTAGAACATTATTAGAATTAATAAGAGAACTTTACCCTTTACGCACGTGTAAACTTTTTCTTACAGAAGAAAATATTCAATCTGAGAAATATAAAATATGCTTAGAATATCACCTTGGAAATTGTAAAGGACCTTGTGTGGGGCTTCAAAAGGAAGACGATTATTCAAAATCCATTGAGCAAATTCAAAATATTTTAAAAGGGAATTTATCTGAAGTAATTCGATATTTGAAAGAAAAAATGTCTGAATATGCTAAAGAATTTCAATATGAGGATGCAGAAAAAGCAAAGCAAAAAATTCTTTTACTGGAAAGTTTTCAAATGAAATCTACCGTGACAAACCCTAAAATCAATAACCTTGACGTTTTTTCATTAATTGAAGAAGGGAATACAGCCTACGTAAATTATTTGAAAATCAATCAAGGGAGTATTATTCAGTCGCACAATGTTGAAATTTTAAGAAGGCTTGATGAGACAAAGGAAGAGCTTTTAGCCTTCGCGATAATAGAAATCAGAGAGAGATTTAGCAGTAATTCAAATGAAATAATTTCTCCATTTACAATGAATATTCCAGGATTGAAAGCAGTATTAAAAGCCCCAACCAAGGGGGATAAAAGGAAATTACTCGAGCTTTCGATAAGAAACGCCAAGTATTTTATGTTGGATAAAAAGAAACAGGCCAGCGAACACGGTCCACTTAAATCACAGGAGCGCAAATTACAGACCATGAAAAGAGATCTTCGCTTAAGTATGTTACCTGTTCATATAGAATGCTTTGATAATTCAAATATACAAGGATCTAACCCTGTTGCAGCTTGCGTTGTTTTTAAAAACTTGAAACCTGTCAAGAAAGAGTATAGGCATTACAATATTAAGACAGTTGTTGGGGCAGATGATTTTGGATCTATGAAAGAAGTAGTGTACAGAAGGTATAAAAGATTGCTTGAGGAGAAAACTTCTTTGCCACAGTTAATAGTTGTTGATGGGGGTAAGGGACAACTGAGCTCTGCACTTAAAAGTCTGGATGAATTAAATCTTAGAGGAAAGATTGCTATTATTGGAATAGCAAAACGACTGGAGGAAATTTATTTTCCAGGTGATTCGATACCAATCTATTTAGAGAAAAATTCAGAATCCTTAAAAGTAATCCAATTATTAAGAAATGAAGCACACAGATTTGGAATTAAATTTCACAGACAAAAAAGATCTGGGTCAATGATTTCATCAGAGTTAGAAAAAATTAGTGGAATTGGTGAAAAAACAATCGCAAATCTAATTTCAAAGTTTGGATCGGTAGAATTGATGAAAAAAGCTGATTTTAATGAAATAGTTTCGACTATAGGACAAAAAAGGGCTGAATTGCTCTGGAATGCCTTTAATCAAAATACTAATTAAAAGCGAACAATATGCTTAATGTCAGCAAAATAAGAGCTTTTTAATAAAAGTTTAGCTTTGCTGAGGGATGTATATAAATTAGGGCTGGTCTATGGCCTTGCATTTTGAACTGTAAGAAGGCTATTTTTTTCTATTAACCGTGTAGTTAAGTAAATCTATAAGAGAAGTTTTAGCGTTGTTATCTGGAAAATTACTTAAAATATCTAAAGCTTGATTTTTATAGGAATTCATTTTTTGTTCTGCAAATTCTAAGCCCTTATATTTTTCTACAAATTGGAAAATTTCTTCCAGCCTCTTTTTGTTTTTATTATCCTTTCTAACAATATAAATAATTTTTTTGCGCTCTTTTGTACTGCAATTTTGAAGAGAATAAATTAGTGGAAGTGTCATTTTTTTTTCCTTAATATCATTTCCAATAGGCTTTCCAATTTTTCCATTTTTTTCATAATCAAATAAGTCATCCTTGATTTGAAAAGCGCAGCCCAAATTATATCCAAAATCTTTCATTAATTGAATGTCTTCTTCTGATTTTCCAACAGATTTTGCCCCAGAGGCTGTACATGCTGCAATTAATGCGGCCGTTTTTTTGCGTATTACTTCAAAATATTCTTCCATAGTAATATCAAGTCTACGAGATTTTTTAATTTGAAGCAACTCGCCTTCTGACATTTCTTTAACTGCCTCAGAAACAAGACTTAAAAGCTCAAATTCTTTATGTGCAACAGACAATAACAAGCCCTGGGAAAGAAGAAAATCTCCAACCAAAACAGCTACTTTTGAACCCCAAATTGCTTTTAAAGAAAAATAACCCCTTCTTTCATATGAATCATCAACAACATCGTCATGAACAAGACTTGCAGTATGAAGCAGCTCAATTAATGAAGCCGCTGTATAGCTGGATTTTGTTATTCCAC
>JAGLSB010000583.1 GCA_023135955.1 Bacteroidales bacterium
ACAAAGAACCCATATAGGTATTAATAATCTTTCCGGAAGTATTTATAGCACAAGGATAATTCTGATAGGAATTCCTTGGATTAAACATGAACATTTCGTTAACAGATTCTTTGGTGATATATGTTTCGAGCTCTGTTTCAGGATAACAATCTGTACCTTTAGCTGAAGCCTTTAATTTGACTTTTTTTCCAGAGATTAAATCTTCGATAACATGAGCACCGCCATATTTTTCATTGAATGGGTTTTCTTCCGTGGCACCAACATAAACATCAACTGCCGCTATACCAGAATGAACCGGCACATTGTTCAATGTAACCTTTTCCATTCGTATGGGAGGATCTGAATGTCCGAAATTAACAAACATACCTGAGGAACACATCGGGCCGAATGTTGCCGTAGTCACAACATCAACTTTCTTTAATATCTCCTCAGGGCTCATGTCATTAGCCATTTCAGAAACTTCTTCAGCAGTTAATACAATTGCTTCTCCACGCGATATCTTTTCATTTATCTCCCCTAGAGTTTTTCCTTTTGTCATAATACTTTATTTATTCAATAATCTGAAACAGACTGATATACAGTTATGTTTTTATTATTGTGGGTTTAAAAACAATTTATAATTCCCCATAATGGGGTCAGGTATTAGCACCATTTCCCGAGGTGGGCCGGTTGCTAGAGGTTCAAAGAGCCTGTTCTCTCCCCTCTTCTATATAAATCATCCCGATTTGGAAAGATTTATTTGCTTGCAAAGCTAAATATAAATTATCAGATAGCTTTTAATTTTTTCAGAATGAATAATTTAGTCTCACAGTTTAGAATCATTCCAGCTTAGCTTTAGATATTTCTTTTAACAAATGTCGCGTGAAAATTTCTGCTCCTTCATCAGTTAAATGATCTGAGCTTTGCAACAGACTCTTATTGAATAATATTGGAGGATTATTTATATAATGAACCCTTCCCGATTCATTAAAATGACTGGAAATGATCTCATTTAGTTTCGTGTAAAATTTATTAAATGTACTATCTGCAAATAATTCATCATGTAGGGGACTATTAGCAAGGTAAATATTGATATCGGTATTTTCTGATATTTCTTGTAAATATTTAATTGCAATCAAGTTATGAGGAGATATATAGGGCTCTCTATCAGTTGTATACTTCAGGTGATACTTAAAATCAGCATTGATCTCGTATTCATTCACACCAAAAGTATATGGATTATATCCGTTATCATCAATATAAGCCAATTTCTGCTTAAAACTTCGCAAAGTTTTTATACGATCAGGAATTCTGTCTGCCTGATGAATAATTGGTAGAAAATGAGAGTAAAATACATCTTTCCGATATTGTTCTGGAATAAATAATTCGGGTTCAACAGCCTTCCTGTATATCCAGCTAAAAGGATATTGTCCAAATAAAGCAGGATATACATTTCTATTCCAGCTATCATAGACCTGAACCATAATAACATTTTTCGGAGCTAAATCACTTTTAATCAGATAATCAAGCATCCAACAACCATCCATTAGACCCATATCGGCAAAGGTGCACAGATTATAAGATGAACCCCCAATGGAATCTTTAATAATTGCAGGATTTACACCCTGATTGCCACTGGAATCACCAACAACAAGCCAATCAACTTTCTTATCAATTTTTTTTAAAATACTAAGTTTTTTATTTACAATAAAATAGAAAGGATTGGGGCTAAATCTCTCGAAATAAAATATCAAATATAGGTTTACCAAAAATGCAACAAGCAAAGGAATTACGATTAGGCTGACAATTTTCCTATTGCTAATTTTTTTCAATATTTCAATTGGTAGTTTATCCATAATCAGAACTGAAAATAAATGAATTCACTAGCTTCCTGTGCACCGAAAATGAATATTATTAATAGCATTATACTAAATAGGACTATCAAAATTATATTAGGCAGGCGCAAAACAACTAATAAATCTTTCTTAATATGTTGAAAGATCTGCATTATAATAAGCGGCAAACTGAACCAAAATATTAATTTTAAAAACTCAGAGGTAAAACCACTGGGTCTTAGATACATATATTTTAGAAAGTATTCAAATTGATCCATTGAATCCACTCTAAAGATAAGCCAACCAAAGAGTGTGATCAATAACATAATGATCATACTGCCCCACCGCTTGAAAATAGCCTTAATATTCATTCCCCTCATACCATCAGGTAGCTTCACAAATCCAATATATCTATATACGATCAATATAATACCATGAAATGCTCCCCACAGAACAAAATTCCAGGAAGCACCATGCCATAAGCCCCCTAGCAGCATTGTCAGGCCCAAATTCCTGTAAGTTTTTAGATTACCCTTCCTATTTCCCCCTAAGGATATGTATAGATAATCACGTAGCCAACTGGAAAGTGAAATATGCCATCGGTTCCAGAAATCACTTGGGTTTATTGCAAAATATGGTAATCGAAAATTAACCATCAGATCAAATCCTAATAATTTAGCAATTCCCCTGGCAATATCTGAATAACCGGAGAAATCACCATAAATCTGAATACTAAAGGCGATAATACCAATATATAAATCAATACCATGAAAGGATTCATAATTATTAAAAATTCTATCTGCCAGCAATCCCATATTATCAGCAATAACAACTTTCTTAAAGTATCCCCATAGAATTAAAAATATACCGGCATAAATCTGCTCCTTTTTTATTATTCTAGCTTTAGATATCTGTGGCAATAGATTAACAGCCCTTTCAATTGGACCAGCAACAAGCTGAGGGAAAAATGACACAAAAAGAGCAAAATCGATAAAATCTTTTGTAGGTTTCAGTTTCTTCCTATAAATATCGATAGTATAGCTCATCGTTTGGAATGTATAGAATGAAATGCCAACCGGTAGGATAACCTTAAGTGTTATCATATCTCCATGAAAACCAAAAAGATTTAGTACATCTGTAAAACTATCTGCAAAAAAATTGAAGTATTTAAAAAATCCAAGTATCGACAGATTAGCAAAGACGGAAATAAATAGTAACTGTTTACGTTTTCTCTCATTTTGTTCTCCATGAAGAGTTTTCCCGACAAAAAAGTCGATGACAGTTGACAGAGCAATAAGAAATAAAAATCGCCAATCCCAGTACCCATAGAAGACATAACTGGAGATTAGTAAAAGAATATTTTGAAGTTTGTAAGATTTTTTAAAGCTGAAATAGGCTATCAATACAATGAGGAAGAATCCAAAAAATACAGTTGAATTGAATAGCATTTGTGTATCCCAATTGAGAATTAAAAAAAATAATTGCCAAATATATGAATTTGAATTTTAAATTCCCTCAATACTTTCGGCAGGAACCCAACCTTTTCGGCCATCACTTATTCTTATTTCTTTCCAGGTATCTATAGAATTTTCGATATATACTTTGCTACCCAGATGTAAAATAAACAATTCCTTTCCACTCTGTCTGGGTGCAGATTTCACTACTTGTCCGCCTTCCATAATAACTGCTGTTAAGGGTTCCGAAACTTTCTGATAACTAATAAATGACAATCCAAAGCTGAAAGTTGAAAGAAAAAAGGCTACAATAGCAACAAGAATTCCAATTCTCCGGATTGCTATGGATTTTATAAAAATATAGATTAAACCACCAATGAGAAAAAGAGTAAATAAAATTAAACTAATTATCATCCACTTATCTGGATGTAGACCCAAAATAACCTTTCTTAACCATGTTTTAATAAAAAATTCAGGAACCATATCAAATCTATCGGTAAGCATGGATTCCAGAAATTCCAAATTCGCATTAATCTCTTCATCAGATGGGCTAATTAACAGGGCTCGTTCATAGTATAATCTGGCTTTACCAAGTTTATTGGAACGAAAATATGAATTCGCCATATTAAAATAAACTTCAGAGGACTTGTAGCCCAGACTGTCAATTTTAGAATAAAAGCCAATAGCTTTTTCATATTCGGATTGTTGATATAGTTTATTCGCCTGGTTAAATAAAGTATCTACTTCAGGGCTAGCCTCAAGCATAAATACTGATACAATTAGCAATATAAAACTGACAAAATTCCTTTTCATTTTTTAAAGCTTTTGTTCAATTTCAGTTAAGCACCTTACTGCATTCTCATAAACTTTCTTCTTATCAGCACTTTCTTCAGTCGAATATCTGGCAATTTCACAATCATCCATAAGTTGCATT
>JAGLSB010000584.1 GCA_023135955.1 Bacteroidales bacterium
GTCTTGTCAGAGAGGCATCAGTAGAGCGAGGCAGATTATTTAAAAATGCTCCTCACCTCGTCAAGAACTTGTCATTTATTATTCCAACATTCAATCTCTATGATGAAATCCTTTATACTCTGGGTTTGAAATTTTACGATTTGCTTGCAGGTACATTAAGTATGGGAAAATCCAAATGGGTTTCCAGGTCCTTTGTAAGAGAAAAGTTATCCAATTTAAGGTCAAGGAAAATTAGTGCTGGAGTATTATATCACGATGGACAATTTGATGATTCAAGATTGGCAATTAGTTTACTTCGAACTGCAGATAATTTAGGAGGTATTGCTATTAATTATATGCCAATTGAAAGTTTGGTAAAGGATTCATCTTCAAATATTTCAGGTGTAATTGCAAGAGATAAGGAAACTGGAATGGAACACTCCATAAATGCTAAAGTGGTAGTTAATGCCAGTGGTGTTTTTTCTGATTCAATTATGGAGATGGATAAGCATGATCATCAGATTTCTATTAAGCCATCTCAGGGAATTCATCTCGTTGTAGATTCAAAGTTTATGCCGGGTGAATATGGATTAATGATTCCAAAAACCAACGATGGTAGGGTGCTTTTTGCGGTTCCATGGCATAATAAAATTGTATTGGGAACCACTGATACCCCTGTTGATGGCATTTCCCTCGAACCTGAGGCTCTTGAAGAAGAAATAGATTTTATTTTAAATACAGCAGCAATATATCTGGTAAAACCCCCAAAACGTGAAGATGTACTTTCCGTTTTTGCAGGATTACGTCCACTTGCTGCCCCTAAGGAAGGAAAATCAAAAACTAAAGAAATATCCAGAAGTCATAAAATATTTCTTTCTGAATCGGGATTAGTGAACATCATTGGAGGAAAATGGACTACTTATAGGAAAATGGCTGAAGATCTTGTCAATAAAGTTGAAAAGTCATTTAATTTCAAACAGACAAAGAGCGGTACTCCTACATTGAGAATACATGATTATAAAGAAAATGTAGACTTTAATGATCCCTTCTATATTTATGGTAACGAAGCTCAGGAATTTTCAGGAAGTGATGATAAGAAGCTTCTAAGCGAGAAACTTAATATATTTGATTCGCAAGTTGAATATGCACTAAAATACGAAATGGCTCGCAAAGTTGAGGATGTTTTAGCCAGACGAACACGAGCACTTTTTTTGGATGCAAGAGAAAGTATGAAAATGGCTCCTGAAGTAGCAAAGCAAATGGCTGTTTATCTTGATAAGTCAGATGATTGGGTGAAAGAGCAGGTTGAAGATTATAATTCATTGGCTGAGAAGTATATTTTGAAGTGATTGAGTATTATAGTGATAAATACTTGGGGCGATGCCCCAAGGTCTGATATGTCAGGCCTTCAGCCTGAATTGTTTTTTGGAGGAATTATATGTTCGGATTAGGAATTATTGTCGCAGCAAATTAGAATTCTTAAGTCTTAAAGCCTGACAGACTTAAAAGCCAGTCATCATTCCATGATATTTGAACAATAGTATCTTTCCTCAGCCTGAAAGGCTGACACAACTTTAGCCCGGGACGAAGTCCCGGGTTAAAGAAATAAGAATACACTTCTTCAGGCTGAAGGCCTGACAC
>JAGLSB010000585.1 GCA_023135955.1 Bacteroidales bacterium
ATTCTTCCGGGTCCTGTTTATGAAGCCTATCCTTTAATGGATCAATTATCTGATTACCGGAGTCTGAGTTTATATTCAACATTAAGTATCCCTATATTTAATAATTTTGCAGCAAAAAACGGAATTAAAAATGCCCGGCTGAATGTTGATAATTCTAATCTTGAAGTAGAGAATCAAAAAAACATTCTCTACAAAGAAATTCAACAGGCATACGCTGATGCATTTGCAGCTTTAAAGCAATTCAGAGCTTCCGAAAAAGCTTTAGTTTCAATGGAAGAAGCTTTTAAATATACTCGTGAAAAATATGAGGTAGGACTTCTAAATGCTGTTGATTTTAATATTGCACAAAGCCAGCTGGTTCTGACCCGTTCGGAATTACTACAGGCAAAATACGATTATATATTCAAAACAAGTATTTTAAGTTTTTACAGAGGTAAGCCACTGAGTATCTCACAAAATAATTAACACAAAATAATATATTCTGATGAAATCAAAAAAACTGTTAAGATATCTGGGAATTGTCGTAATTCTTGCCCTCGTAGTTTTACTTATTGGCAAGAAAAAAGGGTGGTTTGGAAATGAGATAATAATACAGGTTGCAGTGGAAGAAGGTGTTTATCGTGATTTAATAGAAATTATAACCGCCAATGGAAAAATTCAACCCGAAACTGAAGTCAGGCTAAGCCCCGATGTCTCAGGAGAAATAGTTGAACTTGCAACCAGAGAAGGAAATATTGTTAAAAAAGGTGACTTTTTGCTGAAAATTAAGCCAGATAATTATATTTCAATGAGAAATAGGTCAGAGGCAACCCTAAACAGCACTAAAGCAAGACTAACTCAGGTTAAGGCTCAATTAAATCAAGCCAGGCTTGAACATAAAAGAAAAAGCAAGCTTTGGGAACAAAAGGCCATTTCTGAGGCAGAATTTGAGCAATCTCTTACATCTCTTAACACTTCTTTAGCCGAAAAAGAGGCCGCAGAATATTCGGTTGCCAGCGCAAACGCTTCGCTCACAGAAGCCGAGGAGAATTTAAGAAAAACCTCAATTTATGCACCAATGGATGGAACCGTTTCTATGCTTATTGTAGAGCTGGGCGAACGAGTAGTTGGGACCGAAATGATGTCTGGAACAGAACTTTTGAGAATTGCCGATCTGAGCCGCATGGAAGTGGAAGTGGAGGTTAACGAAAACGATATTGTAAGTGTTCAACTGTATGATACAGCACTAGTTGAAGTAGACGCATACCTTGGCAGAAAGTTTAAAGGCATTGTAACTGAGATTCCTGTTTCTGCTGCAACTGCAGGACTTGCAACTGATCAAGTAACAAATTTCAATGTTAAAGTTCTTCTTTTAGCAGATGACTATTCCGATCTGGTATCCGAATCAAACCCCAATCCATTCCGTCCGGGAATGTCCGCTACAGCTGATATTCAAACCTCTCATCAATACGATGTCTTTTCAATTCCAATTCAATCTGTAACAACCAGAGTCGATACGGCTAATATAAAAGATTATATGGCGGGAGAAAATAAGGAGGATGAAGAGGCTGATAAAAGAGAAGAACTTATAGTTGCTTTTGTTGCAGTAGAAGACAGCGCTTTTATGAAGATTGTTGAGACCGGTATTCAGGATGACAGGTTTATTGAAATTACTTCCGGACTTTCTGATGGTGACAAAGTTGTTGTAGCGCCCTTTTCTGCAATTTCAAAAAAACTGGAAGATAAAAGCCTCATCGAAATAGTCGAATTTGAAGAATTATTTAAAGAAGACAAGAAAAAGAAGTCAGATAAATAATGGCCCTTATATTAAATCTTGAAACTTCAACAAAGGTTTGCTCGGTTTCTCTTTCTAAAGGTTTGGAAATTATTGGCTGGAAAGAAGACACAGAAGGAAGAAATCATGCAACTTTATTAACTGTGTTCATTGATGAAATCCTTAAGGAAAATGGCATAGTTACAGAAGATCTTGATGCTATTGCGGTAAGTAAAGGTCCGGGCTCTTATACAGGATTACGAATTGGCGTTTCTACAGCAAAAGGAATGGCTTACGCATTATCAATTCCCCTGATCTCGATTAACACTTTAAAGATGATGGCTTCTGGTTTCCTCCAGGAAAATGAACAAATTGGTTTAGAGAATGATATTTTGTTATGTCCAATGATTGATGCTCGCAGAATGGAAGTATATTCTGCAATATATGATACAAAATTGAATGAACTACGAAAAGTAGAGGCTGAGATCATCGACGAAAACTCCTATAAAGATATTATCAAAAAAAAACGCATGATTATCATTGGCGACGGAGCTGCAAAGTGTTCAGAATATTTAAAGCATCCTAAGATAAACATTGATTCAGACTTTATGCTCTCATCAAGATTTATGGTTCCTCTTGCCTACGATAAATATGAAAAAAAGAATTTTGAAGATGTTGCATATTTTGAACCCTTTTACCTGAAAGATTTTGTTGCAACCATTCCTAAAAAGAAACTTCTTGCATAGGCATGGAATTTGAACTATCTTGTAAAAAGAGATGAGAAAAAATCTTTTTATATTATTCCTCCTACTCATTCATTTGTCAACTCATTCACAGGATGGGAAAAATCACTTTTCCAGTGGAGAAAAACTTCGATATATAATTTATTATGGTATTATTGATGGTGGATTTATTGAAGCGCAATTGAATATGGTGAATTTTGAAGGAAAAAAAGTATACCATAGCAAAATGCTGGGAAAAACAACCGGCATAACAGACAGATTATACAAAGTCAGAGATGAATACCAGGCATATTTTGATCCCTTAACCATTCTTCCATATAAATCTATTCGCGACATCAGTGAAGGTAGATACAAAAAATACAACGTTGTTTCATGGGATCACGATAGTTTAAGGGTCACAAATATTGATAGAGATACTTTCGAAATTACTCCTGATATGAGGGACATGGTTTCTGTATTTCACTTAATTCGAAATTCCGATTTTGAAAGAATGCAATACGATGATTTAATCAAGGTTAACACCTTTTTTGACAATGAACTCTTTCCTTTTGATATGCGATATCGCGGGATTGAAACTATCAAAACGCGAATGGGAAAATTCAAATGCATAAAACTCGTCCCATACGTTGAACCCGGTAGAATTTTTAATTCAGAAGATGATATGACAATATGGTTATCGGCTGATAAAAACAGAGTTCCGGTACGGGTAAAATTCGATTTGAAAGTTGGCTCGATTAAAATAGACCTTATTGCGTATTCTGGACTAAAATATTAGTTGGAGGAGATGATGGTATTTCGGCTTATTTCGACTTCGCTCAATAACCGAAAGCACTCAATAACCGAAAGCACTCAATAACCAAACCTCAATAAGCAAAACCTCAATAAGCATTAAACTGTACCTTTCTAGCACACATCAGCACATCAGCACATCAGCACACCAACTACCCCTTCACTCTCTCCGAGTAACTACGATCGCGGGTGTCAACTTTAATTGTCTCACCTTGCTCTATAAAAATTGGAACCATGATTTCTGCACCTGTCTCAAGGGTTGCAGGCTTTAATGCAGTGCTTGATGATGTGTCGCCTCTAACTCCGGGTTCAGAATAAGTTATTTCCAATTCAACAAATGGGGGGAGGTCAACAGAAAGAGGAGATTCTGTATCGGCATGAAAAACAACCTCAACTTCCTGTCCTTCTTTATACAAATCTACGTTTTCAATCATGTCCTTAGAAATCATAACCTGCTCAAAAGTTTCCAGATGCATAAAATTAAAGCCTAAATCATCCTCATACAAGAATTGATAGGGTCTTCTCTCTACTCTTGCAGTATTTACTTTTACACCTGCGTTGAAAGTATTTTCAATAACTTTCCCGGTAGTTAAACTTTTAAGTTTTGTTCTGACAAAAGCCCCACCCTTGCCTGGCTTTACATGTTGAAAACTTACGATTACAAATAGATCGTTATTATATTCCAGACATAATCCGTTTTTGAAATCAGAAGTATTTGCCATAATTATTTGGTTTAAGCGTGGACAAATTAACAAATTTATTTTATTGTTTGCAAGGAGATTTCGACCCTTCGGTTAACTTCGACATGCTCAGCATAATAGCTCAATTACCGAAAACACAACCATCAGCACATTAGCACACCAGCACACCAACACACCAACACCCCCCATCCTTCCTTCCAAAAAAAAACGTATATTTATCACTCATTTTATTTTAGAGATGACACTTACTCCTTCAAAAAAGAATAAAAGATTATTAATGTCAAATTTCAAGCTTAATGC
>JAGLSB010000586.1 GCA_023135955.1 Bacteroidales bacterium
GCAATATTTTTTTCAGCATCCAAATGAAAAAGGTTATGTAAGCACCCTCATGCATATTGGTAATATTTATGAAAGCTATGGAGATTATGAGAAAGCTCTCGATTTCACACAAAAAGCATTGTCAGTTGCCAAAGAAACCAGCTACACTGAAGGTGTGGGAGATTCACAGGCAGTGTTGGGGATGATCTATATAAGGCTGGCTGATTATAAATCAGCACAGGAAGCTTATATAGAAAGTCTGAGGATAAGAGAAAAACTTGGAAACCAAAATGCTATTGCATCATCATTGAACAGGCTGGCTCAGAGTTTTACCCTTTCCGGCGAATATAATAAGGCACTTGAGTACTATTCGAAGAGTAAAGAAATAAGGGAGAATATTAAAAAGCATAGTGCTATTTCCTGGACATATTTAGGGATGGGGAGCACTCATGAGTATATGGCTAATTTGGATATTGCCAAAGAATATTATACTAAGGGGCTTGGTCATGAAGAAGCAGATATAAGATGCAAGGCACAATGTTTAATTGGTTCCGGCAGGGTCAATCGAAAGCTAAATTTGCTCGATGAAGCAAAAAGGGACATATTTGAAGCACAAGAACTGGTTGAGACTCTGAAAGCAAAACCTTTGCAGTATGAAATTTATCTACAACTAGCTAAATGCTTTGAAAAGGAGGGTAAGACCCAGGAAGCCTTTGATAACTACAAAAAATATCATAAATTAAAGGAAGAAGTACATAATAATGAAAGCTCAAATAGGCTAAAGAATCAACAAATAGTATTCGCAATTGAGAAATCTGAAAAAGAAAAAGAAATATTTCAATTACGTAATGTTGAATTAAAGTCGGCTCTCGACGAAATTGCTGAGAAGAATAAAGAGATTACCGACAGCATCCATTATGCAAAAAGAATTCAGTCGGCACTTCTTCCTAAGGATAGTTACCTGAAGGAAATTCTGCCGGATCACTTTATTTTATTTCTTCCAAAGGATATTGTCAGTGGAGACTTCTATTGGGCCACTCATATTGAAGGAAAAACTGTTATTGTTGCGGCAGATTCAACCGGTCACGGTGTACCGGGTGCATTTATGAGTATGCTGGGAGCCAGCTTCCTTGATAATATTGTTAACGTGGATAAAATTCTTGATCCTGCTAAAATCCTCGACAGCCTTCGGGAGCATATCATGAAAGCCTTAAAGCAAAGGGATGAGGATATTGATAGTAAGGATGGGATGGATCTTGCAATCTGTGTTTACGACGAGACCAATTCTGAGCTTGCCTATGCAGGTGCTTATAACCCACTTTGCCTAATCCGAAATGGGGAATTTAAAATCATTAGTGCAGATAGAATGCCTGTTGGGATACACAGTCTTATAGAAAAACCGTTTACAAACAATATAATTAACATCAATAAGGGAGATATAGTATACATATTTTCGGATGGTTTCCAGGATCAATTTGGAGGTGAAAAAGGGAAAAAGTTGAAGCTTGCCCCCTTTCTAAAATTATTGCAAGAAACTTCAATTAATGGAATGGAAAAACAAAAGCAGATCCTCTATAATTTCTTCAATAAATGGAAAGGTGCAGAGCCGCAGCTTGACGACGTTGTAGTTATAGGAATTAAATTTTGATTATTCCTGATGTCCTTTTTCTAATTATCTTTACAAAATGGATCCCATTACCAGTACCCAGAACTCTCAAGTTAAAGAACTACTCAAGCTTGATAAGCCACGCGGACGAAGAGCAGCAGGATTGTTCAAAATAGAAGGATTAAGAGAAATTCAAAGAGCCGGTAAAAATCAATATAAATTCACCAAGATTTTCTTTTGTAAGAAATTGTTGAGCTCAACAGCTGAGGATTTTTTGCATAGGATTAATGCCGAAACCAAAATTGAGGTTTCGCAGAATGTATTTTCCCGAATTGCTTATCGTGATAATTCTGATGGTCTGCTCGCAGTTGCAGAATCTAAAAATCATGAACTTGACACTCTGATTCATGACGAAAATAATCTGTATCTCGTAATTGAAACCGTTGAAAAACCAGGAAATCTTGGGGCATTACTTAGAACTGCTGATGCGGCCGGAATCGATGCTGTGATTGTCTGCGATAATAATACAGACATCTATAATCCAAATGTAATACGGTCGAGTATAGGTTGCTTATTCACTAAAAGGTTAATTGTAGCCGATTCAGAAAATACTATAGATTTTTTCAGGAAAAATAAAGTTAGAATTTTCGCTGCGGCTCTGCAAAACTCTGAAAGTTATACTTCAGCAGATTATACTAAATCCTCTGCAATTGTTATGGGATCGGAAGCCGATGGACTATCAGAGACATGGAGGCAAGCTGCAGAGAATATTATCGCAATCCCAATGAATGGTGATATTGACTCACTGAATGTTTCTGTCTCAGCTGCTGTATTGATATATGAGGCAATACGTCAAAGGACTAAAAAATAATAATTATTAATTTTGAATAAACTTATTTGACTTAAATTTGTTTTTGAATTCCAACCCGGTTATTTCGGCTCCGCTCAATAACCTAGGTAATTGAACGGAATCTTAATTTAGGTAATTGGGCGGAGCTTTAATATAGGTAATTGAGCGGAGCCGAAATAACCGACATTGAAAATAGCAACAAGAAACAATAATATGAAATACGATCT
>JAGLSB010000587.1 GCA_023135955.1 Bacteroidales bacterium
AACTTCGTAAAGTAGAATTAATAAAAATTCCTAATACGAAACAATGAATAGCATGTGAAACGTGGTCACGCACCCAAGGTTCAAGTTCTCTAATTCCTGCTTCAATCCTACCTAATTCACTAATATATTTATGAAGATCTTCTTTCCCATGCGAAGTCATTATATCTTGAATCAACTCGATTGATCTATCTCTTCTTTCATTTGAACCAGATTGTAATAATAAATATTCTTTTAATTCATGTTTACGACCTCCATATTTACCTATAAAGTCATAAATCTTTTCCAGAATAGTGCTATTTATATTCATATTTTCTCAAATTATTGCTAACGGCAGTTTATAGACAAACTGACATTCAGAGAATGAAGCATGTTGCAATTGTTAGCAATCGTTATAGTATAAATATACTTAATTTTCAGGAAATATTTTCATTAGGGAGTTTAATGATGACTATGGATAATACACATTTTTGACTGTAAGTATTTTTACATCTCTTCATCATCCCGAAAACCTTCTCTTTCCTTTTGAAGGAGTTTATCGTCAGCCATTCTCTGATAAACATTCCTAAATTTTATAAGAGTTTTATCCTCTTGGAAAAGTCTATTAGAAACATCCGATAGAAATTCTTCTAAATCTGGATTAGCAACTCCTAATTTCTTAGCTTTATAATGGAATTCGTGAGTAATATCACCCCAAGCATCTTGAAGTTTTGTCCTAATTTGAATTTCACAAATCATCTTCTTTGGAATAATTACTATCTCCTTCCCTTTATCTCGCCGTACACTATCATAGGTGACTAAAGTTAACAAGTGCAAGCCTCTATATCCAGAAGGTTTAGGCTCTTTAATATAATCCTCAATCGACTTATCTGCTACTTCAAAATGACTTGTATTATTTATATAATCTAACAAATTCGAAATATCGTCTAAAAACCAACTTGTTATTCTTGCTCCTACTAAATCTTTAACTATTTCAGTAGGATAATAAAATTGTGGCCAATTTTTATCTTCAAATTTCTTAATCAGACTTTTTAAGGTCTTTTTTCTTGCAGTTACGGTTAATGCTTCTTGAGGCAATTTATTTTGTATGGTGTAAGCTAAGCAAATTTGTTTTAGTTTGATTTCAAGCAGACCTTTTATTTGCTCAACTTCATCTCCGTATCTTGAATAGAATTTAACTAACCTTTCCTTTAATTCATTTTCTGTCAATTTTTTATTTTGTTTCATAATTAATTGTTTATGTTCACACTTTAACACTTACAGCTAACTTGTTTAAATAGTCGATTCAAAATAAAACCATTAGAAACTTATGATTAAAGAATCGAACAATAATATATTCTAATATAGTTATATTATTTCTTTTTCTTTTAGTAAAATCACTAAAAATAGAAAAGATAATATATAAATGAAGTCATTTAGTTATAAACTCATATTCCAAAATAAGACACTACAAAACCTTATTCAATAAAGTAAAGAATATTAAGTATAGCCCCCTAAACGGATACCCTTCTAAAATGAGTTTCTCTAATAGTCTGAATATGTATTAACTACGCACATAAGTTCGAGTCCCTCCAGCTCCACAAAATGAAGATTTCGATCACCGTACTAAATGTTGTCTTTTCATTTTAGGACTCATAAGTATTATAATTTCTATGACTTAATGATTCTGACCTGCACTCCATGTTTTGGTGAGCGTGGCTATTAATAGGGGCAAAAAAGGGTAATTCAGTTATTGCTCCTGCTTGTACAAACAACTCAATTTGCTGTTCTTTTTCTAATGATAGCCAGTTATTCATTCTCGATTGCTCTTAAAATATTGAGTACGATTTTTTGAATCCAAACCGGAGCAAACTTAATGTTCTCCCTTACGTTCTTTGATTCATCAGACTTTTCTATGATTGCTTGTATCTGCTTTAATTGATCAGTATCAATGTTTCCTTCACCCATTTCTTTTAATCCCTGTATGATTAACGATGTTAGATTATGATTTACAGCGAGATTCTTTGGACTTGTCTTTTTGAAAGTAATCTTTTGATTGCCAACCTGAATTTTTCTTGGTGATCCATCAGTCATATATACAACATTCATCGGTATCTGAGTTGTCAGCCCCAATCGATATTGGGCATATGATCCTGTAGGAATTATCCTTGCTTTATCTCTTTTTGCAATTGCTTCGGCAATTTGCTCTGCAGAAGGTTTTAATACACCTAGTAGTTCGCTCTCCTTTGGTTTATAATATATTCCACGACTTAAACGCATTATCTGCTCACTATTATGGAATCTCTGAAGTGCTTTACGAGCATTTTCGTAATCAAATTTATCCAAGAAGTCATCAATAAATATCAGGCTACCTTTTGGCATGTGATTTATCATTACCTCAACTTGTTTTGATACTGTCATTTCAACTAAATTTGTCCCGAAAATAGTAAATATTCGGGACATATGCATTAGGTAATACAAACAAAATCAAGCAATCCGACAACTACTTTATCATCCGATTCCTCATATCTTTCTCATGAAAATGCATATCCTTTCCAACAGGCTGGTCATCTGCCCATTTCTTCCATTTCCCTGATACCAATAACTGAACATATGGCATCTACACATCGCTCTGTTACCGAATGGACGCCTCAGCGCTTCATTGATAATGCGGCGAAGATCGGTGAGTCGGTCAAGCAACTTGTGATAAATATCCTGGAGCGCAAACAGCATCCTGAGCAGGCATATAAGAGCTGCATGGGTGTGCTGTCCCTTGAGAAGAAGGTTGGTCGTGAAAGGTTAAACAATGCCTGTGAAAGAGCATTAGAGTTCAATTTACATAACTACAAGATCGTACAAAATATCCTTGAGAAAGGACTTGATCAGATCAACCATAAGACAGAAAATGATGAAACCCTACCTGATCACTTCAATATCAGGGGTAAAAGATATTATCAATAATAAAAACAGTTGGAAACAATGAAATATAATCCGTAATTTTAATCAATAAGTTAGTCTTGAAAAGTTCTTTTAATATTATTTTTTTGATTGCTCACTTTGATCCGGAGAGCACTGCTCAGTTTACGTCGGAATTTGCATCCTTTATTTGATACCCTTCGTAATTTTTGGATCATTTAATAAAAAGTTAGCTATGAGTTAGTAATGTCTTTGAATATATTGACAAAAGATTATAGAAGATTTATCTTTCAAAAAGATATTTATCTAAGAATAATAGACTGAAGAGCTTTGATCCAATCGTCATTATCATTTAAACTTTCGACTAATTGTAAATGTACCCCCCCGTGCGCTTCAAATAACTGCTTATAATCAACGCTAATTTCTACAATTGTTTCAAGGCAATCAGTTACAAAAGAAGGGCTAACAACAAGTAGTTTTTTAACTCCTACTTTAGCTTTTTGTATTATAATCTCATCAGTAAAAGGACTTAACCAGTTTTTCGTAAATCGAGATTGAAAACAAACTGTATATTGATCCTCTGATAAACCAAGCCGTTCTACAAACAATTTTGTTGTTTGATAACAAGTTGCATGATAGCAATATTGATTTTGATCATTAACTTCTGTAGTACAATTAAATTCTTCACAATCTGAATTATCGTGACTATTAAATACCTGTTTTAATGGTAAGCCATGATAACTAAATAAAATATGATCATAATTATTCTTAAGGTGAGTTTTGATATTTTCTGTAAAAGCACTTATAAATGCCTGATTGTCATAAAACTGATTTGCAATCGTTATTTTGGGAATAACATTCCATTTCCTAATTAACTTTAATGAGTAATCGATTGCTGTTCCAGTAGTAGCAGATGAGTATTGTGGGAAAAGTGGCAAAACAATAATCTCGCTTAAATTATCCTTTCCCATATTATCAACAGCAAGTTTTAACGAAGGATTACCATATCGCATTCCAAAATAAACATGAAAGTTATTACCTAACTGTTTTTGAAGTTTTTTCTTTAATTCAATTGAATAATGAAGTAAAGGAGACCCATTATTGGTCCATAATTTTTTATATTGTTTCCTTGATTTTGGCCCTCTAAACGGAACAATCAAGCCATTTACTAATATCTTTCTTGCAACAAAAGGTAAATTAATTACTCTTTTATCGCCTAAAAACTGAGACAAGTACTTTTGTACTGAAAACAAACTAGTACTTTCTGGTGTACCAACATTGATTAATAACACACCCTTTTTGCTCAAAGCACAGAATATTTTATTTTTAGTCTATAACTATATAGGAATTTACCGAAAAATTGTCCTGCAGCAAATATCAATATAAATAATATCCGAAACAACCAATCTATCTCAACATCAAACAAATACCTTAATAAAATCGCTACAATAACCGGAATATGGATTGATAAAAACCAATTAAATGAAAATTTCTTCTGGCTTTTTCTCCAATAGCCAAAGGGAATATTAATTATAAATACTATAATTGCTAATATAGCTATAATCATATCAAATTTATTTATTTAAAACTCTATTAGCCATTTGTTTTCCTTGCGTTATCCTATCGGCCATTCCAATACCATTACGCATATTCCCACCAAGTATTAATCCCGGATATTTAGATTCTAAATGATATATTGTTTCAAATCGTTCTCCACTATCTACACCATATTGAGGTATTGCTTTATTGTGCCTAATTATCTTAAATAATTCAGGACTAAACTCATCAAGTTGCATTAATTCTTTTACTTCTCTTTCAACTAATCTGATAATCTCTTCATCACTTAAATCAACTAATTCATCTCTTCTTACTCCGCCAATAAATAAGGTTAATAAAGCTCCATTTTTAGGTGCACGATTCTTTAATAGTGTTGAAAGGAAAAGAACACCAAGTACATCTCTTTTTTCTTTGTGAGGTATTAAACCACCAAAGCCATCAAGGGGAAATCCTTTCCAGTTTTCAAAACCTAAAATAACTTCTATAACCCTTGCATAATAAAGTGAAGTTAGTTTTTTAATTTCATTTCCATCAATAAATGGAAGTATTTCAGGTAATGCAAATGCCCCTGTTGTTGTAATTACATCGTTGGCAATGAACTCTTTGGTTTCTCCATCAATAGATACTGAAATATGATACTTCCCATTTTCAGGCTTTACTACAAGTTGATTTGAATTAAAATAAAAGTTATTCTCCCCAACTGATTTATATAATGCATTTGTTAATGATGATAATCCCCCTTTTGTAGAAAAGACTTTTCGTGTTGCCTTCTTAGCTTCTTTATCTTTCTTTTCAAATTTTTTCTTTATAGCACCACCAATAAAACTTCCATAATTTTGCTCCAAATTATACAATTTTGGTAAAGCATATTTTGGGACAAGTATACTGGGGTCTCCAGAATAGACACCCAAAATAAACGGATCAATAGCATAATCAAGAAGACTTTGCCCTAATCTTCGCTTTACTAATTCAGCTAAACTTTCATGTGGATTTTTCCCCTTTGGTCTGAAAGGTTCTCCTAATAATCTAAATTTATCTTTTAATGAAAACAAAGGTGTTTTAATCCCTGCGATTAAACCCGAAGGTAATGCTTCCCATTTTGAATCTTTAAGAATATATCTTTTATCAACTTCATCATTTGCAATTTCAAGCTCACAAAGATCTTTTAACTCTTCAAACAAATCAGCAACTTCAGGAGTTCCAACTATTCCTGTATTTGGACCTTCTTCAAATGTAAAACCATTTTGAGTTGCAGTATTTATTACACCTCCACACCTATCTTGTTTCTCAAAAATCGCAATTTTCTTATCGCTTTTTCTTACATAATGAGCGGCAGCAAGACCAGTTAAACCGGCTCCAATTATTGCAACATCTAATTGTTCTATATTATTATTCATATTAGTAAAAGGCAATTGAATGAGAGAAATAAATAATTTCTTAAACAGTTTTTGAATACTTATTTTCTCCTATATTTAACAATGGATCAAACTCCATTGCAATATTTCTTACAACAAAGAAACCTTCCGGGTTAAGCTTTATCTTTCCTTTATCAATAGAAAGTAAATTATCTTCTGTGAATTGATCCAATTTAGAAGGCTTATAGTCCACAATTTTTATTATTTCTTCAGCACTTACCGAAAACTCAGAAGCGATAGTATCAAAATCAAGAAAACCATTACACATTATTTCATTTATTACCCTTCTGCAAATCAAATCATTATTATTTAATTCATATCCGCGTTCAATTGCTAATCCATCTTCTTCAATCGCGTTCATGTATTTGTTTGTATCTTTTTGGTTTTGAGTATACGCACCATTCATTTGGCTAATTGAAGAAGAACCAAAACCATAAATTTGTCCGGTAGTTTCTTTTGTACAATATCCTTGGAAATTTCGATGCAACTTTTTATTCTTCAAAGCTAAACTTAACTCATCATTTGGTTTTGCATAATGATCCATTCCAATTGATATGTATCCACTTTGAGTTAATAAATTATATGCTATACCAAACATTTCTAATTTTTCTTCAGGGCTAGGTAAACCAACTTCCTCAAGTTTTCTCTGTGCACTTTTTACCCATGGAACATGAGCATATGAAAAAGTTACTATTCTATCAGGAGAAATTTTTATTGCACGTTCAATTGATTTTTTAAAACTTTCGGGTGTTTGTCCTGGTAAGCCATAAATGAGATCAACATTTACACCTTCAAATCCCAAATCCTTCATTGTTGAAACAAGATCTTCTATTGGGTGTTTTGAAGCTTGTCTGTTAACAATTTTTAATACATCGTCATTAAAATCCTGCACTCCTAAGCTCAATCTATTAAAACCTAAGGCCTTAAGCTTTTCAACATCCTCAAATTCCAAATATGCGGGACTACATTCCATAGCAATTTCCGCTTTTTTGTCAACAATAAATGTATTGCTGATCAACTGCATTATCTTGCCTATATAGTCAAGTGAAATAGAGTTTGGTGTTCCGCCACCCCAATGTATTTGAGTAACAATTCTGTCTTTATCCAAATATTGAGCTACAGTTTCAATTTCTTTTATAACTGCATTTATATATCTGGAAACAGCATCCTGCTTCTGCATTATTGTTGTATTGCATCCACAAAAATGACATAAACGAGGACAAAATGGAATGTGTATATATAAAGAAATATTCTCTGGTTTCTGACTATTTGAACTCTTTAAGTTCTGAATATAATTATCATTATTATATTCGGCATGAAAAAAATTTGCTGGCGGATAACTTGTGTATCTTGGCCCGGGTTTATTATATTTCTCCAGTATCTGAAAATCCTTCATTACTTTATCCTCAATCTTTAAATTACCACTTTGTCTCTTTAATCCAATCTATTACAAATTTCACATTTTCAACAGGAATCCCTGGCATTAATCCATGTCCCAAATTAAAAATCCAATTTTTTTCTTGTTTATGGAATGGAATAAATTTTTCCAATTCTTTACGAATTGTATCCTGATCTGAATATAAAATTCTTGGATCCAGGTTACCTTGTAATCCTACTTTAGGGTCAACCATTTTGCGAGCATGTTGCAATGGTGTTTGCCAATCTATGCTTAAATAGTCACATATCTCATGATCTATTTCTGAGATACCTGTACCAATGCCTTTGGGGAAAAAGATAAAAGGTGTTCCTGTTTTTCGAACAGCATCAGCAATTTTCTTAACTGATGGCAGGAATATTTCTTTATAATATTCAAATGGCACAAGTCCTGCATGAGTATCAAACAATTGGAATGCTGAGATTCCATGTTTTATTTGTTCTAAGGCATATACAATAGAAAGTTCTGTAACTGCCTCAGCTAATTTTTTAGTAAGTTCTTTATTTGTAAAGAAGAACTTTTCGGCATCAGCAAAATTTGAACGAGTACCTAAACCTTGCAACATGAAGCAAAGCACAGTTAAGGGTGCTCCACAGAACCCTATTAATGGATTGTTTTCAGGTCTAGTTTCAATGATTTTATCTATTGCATCATATATATATTGCAACTTACCAGGATCTGGATTAAGCTTACTTAAGGGATCTGTTACATCTTTTAAAGGTGTTTCAAAAACGGGTCCATTATCTGTAAAATCAAGTCCCATTCCCATAGCGTAAGGTATAACAAGAATATCGGAAAATAATATTGCTGCATCAACACCTAGATCATGAACTGGCAATAAAGTTACTTTAGCTGCTAATGATGGATCTTTCATCATCTGCCAAAAACTATAGTCTTCTTTAAGTTTTAAATATGATGGAAGTACTCTTCCTGCCTGCCTCATAAACCAAACCGGTGGTCTTGAAGTTTCTTTTCCTTGCAATGTATCTGTAAAAATTGAATTCACGTTATATTTTATTAATGAAGTAATAAAAGAGGCTATCAATAAGTGGATAGCCTCATTATAAACTTAGTTTAAAGCTGTTTTAATGCTAAATAATTTGCTTCTATAGTTTTATCAATATCCTCATCTGTATGAGCAGCTGAAATAAAAGCACATTCAAATTGTGAAGGAGCTAAATAGATACCACTCTCTATGGCTAAGTTAAAATACTTAGAATATTTATCAGTGTCAGATTTCATGGCATCATCAAAAGACTTAACTTCCTTTAAATCTGTAAAAAACATTGTCATCAAAGATCCGACTCTGTTTATTATAGCCTTTGTACCTGTATTTTCAATATTATTAAGCAATCCTCTTTCTAACCTCGCTGCTTTTTCTTCAAGCTTATCATAAAAACCTTCAGTTTCATTCATAATCTTAAGCGTTTCTATACCTGCAGCCATAGCTAAGGGGTTTCCAGAAAGAGTTCCTGCCTGATAAACAGCCCCAGCTGGTGCAAGATTCTCCATAATTTCTTTTTTCCCTCCGTAGGCTCCTACAGGTAATCCTCCACCAATTATTTTTCCTAAAGCAGTTAAATCAGGTGTAATGCCATATAATTCCTGTGCACCACCTTTAGCTGCTCTAAATCCTGAAATAACTTCATCAAAGATTAATAAAGCACCATATTGCTCTGTTACTTCCCTAATTCCTTTAAGAAACTCTACATCAGGTTTAATTAAACCCATATTTCCAGCAATAGGTTCAATAATCAGTGCTGCTATTTCATCTCCCTGCTCTTGAAAAAGCTTTTTAACAGAATCTAAATCATTATATTCTGCAAGTAATGTGTCCTTAGCTGTACCTTTGGTAACGCCAGGACTATCAGGTAATCCAAGTGTAATTGCACCTGAGCCAGCTTTAATAAGGAAGCTGTCAACATGACCATGATAACATCCTGCAAATTTCACAACTTTTTCGCGACTGGTATACCCTCTTGCAAGTCGTAAGGCACTCATGGTAGCTTCTGTACCTGAATTAACCATTCGTACAATTTCGATGGAAGGAACCATCTGCTTGATTTGCTCGGCCATCTGAGTTTCAACAACCGTTGGAGCTCCATAACTTGTTCCATTTTGTGCAGCTTTAACAATTGCTCCAACAACTTTTTCATGAGTATGTCCCAAAATCATTGGTCCCCACGATGAAACATAATCGATGTATTCATTTCCATCAATATCATATATTTTTGAACCCTTTGCTTTTGAGATAAACACAGGATTGCTTCCCACACTTTTATATGCTCTAACAGGCGAATTGACTCCTCCAGGGATACTTTCCTTTGCCTTATCAAATTCTTTTTTACTATTCTCTAAATTCATTCTATAGATAATTAAAATGTTTTAACTCCTTTTAACCAGATTGCAACTTCTTTTGCATGATATGTTAAAATAATATCTGCTCCAGCTCTTCTAATTGATTTAAGAATTTCTTGAGTAATTCTTTCCTCATCAATCCATCCTTTCTCAGCAGCAGCTTTTACCATTGAGAATTCTCCACTTACATTATATGCTGCAACAGGAATATTGAAAGTATCTTTGGTTCTTCTAATAATATCCAAATAACTAAGTGCAGGCTTAACCATTACGATATCAGCACCTTCTTCAATATCCAATTCGATTTCGCGCATTGCTTCATCGCTATTTGCAGGATTCATCTGATATGTTTTTCTATCTCCGAATTGAGGTGCACTTTCAGCAGCTTCACGGAATGGACCATAAAATGCTGATGCATATTTCGCTGAATAAGCCATAATTGGAAGATTATTAAATCCATTTTCATCAAGTGCATTTCTCATATGTCCAACTCTACCATCCATCATATCACTTGGCGCAACCATATCAACACCAGCCTTTGCAAATGCAACAGCTTGCTTAGACAATGTCACTAATGTTAAATCATTATCCACATCACCGTCCACGATTGTTCCACAATGTCCATGAGTAGTATATTCACAGTTGCATATGTCAGCAATGATATACATCTCTTTTACCTTTTCCTTAATAGCTTTTATTGCTCTTGGAATAATAGCATGCTCGTGAGCACCAACAAGTCCATGTTCATCTTTTTCTTCAGGAATACCAAATAAAAGAACTGATTTTATGCCCAAATCATATAAGGTTTTACATTCTTCTGCTAATACATCCACTGACATTTGATAATTTCCTGGCATTGAGCTAATAGGATTCTTTACATCTTCTCCAGGACATGCAAATAAAGGCATAACCAAATTATCTAATGAAACTATAGTTTCGTTAACCATGTTTCTTACTGTAGGATGTGATCTTAATCTTCTTAATCTTGTTACTGGATAATACATAGTTTTTATATTTTAATTATTATTTATAAATAGGTTATTATTTCTTGTGCAAAAGATTCAATAACTGGATTACTTGCAACTAGATCTACATTATACCCTTTGGATTTGATAAACGATTCTGTTGTTTTTCCGATACATGCAGTTTTCATTTTATACTCATCAGAAGTAAACCCAGTTATTTGAATAAAATTATTAAATGCAGAGGGACTAGTAAAAACTGTTAAATCAGCTTCCTGATTTTTTGCGATACTTAATATTTTCTCATTGAAATTATCCGGCTTGATCGTATTATATACATTTATTCTTTCTGCAAAACCAATCTCATTCAGGTTAGATTGAAGCTTATTTGGTGCAAGGTTTCCAAGCGCTAATAAAAGTCTGCTATTTGCATTAAGAATCTTCTCTTTTATTAAATAATCAAAAAACTCATCAGATGTAATTCCTGAATTAGTATAATCTACATTTTGATTAAATTTACCTACTTCTTTTGCAGTAGATTCACCAATAACCCCAATCTTAATGTTATTTGGAATTTGATAATTCCCGTTTATGGACTCTAATAACTTAAAAAAACCAGTTACTCCGTTTTTACTAGTGAAAATTAAAAGATCAAATGAATTTAATGAATTGAAGATGCATATAAGTTCTTTATCAGGTTTTGCAAATACAATTTCAATCATGGGTAAATTATACACTTTTGCACCTGCATCTTCAAGCAGATTGGTTAAGCTTCCTGCTTGATTAACTGGCTGCGTTGTAATTACCATTTTTCCCTCAATTTGCTTCATCAACTCTCTGAACGATTAGCTTTTGTTACTCTTTCTTATTTCGTCTAATATTCTTGTTGCACCTTTTTCAACAAATAATTCTGCAAGCTCTCGTGCAATTTTTTTGGCATCATTTAAACTACCTGAAAAAGTATCTTGAATTACTTCAGTTCCCTTCAAATTTGAAATATAACCGGTTATTGAAAATTCCTGATTATTAATTTCTGTATAACATCCAATTGGAATTTGACAACCACCTTCGAGTTTATTTAGAAAAACACGTTCTGCTAAAACAGCATCTAATGTTCCTTTATGCGTTATTTTATTAATTAAATTAGAAATGAACGGATCATCTTCTCTAATTTCAATAGCTATTGCACCTTGACTTACTGCAGGTATCATTAATTCTGTATCGAGAATTTCGGTAATTTGTTTACCAAAATCAAGTCGTTGCATACCTGCAGCTGCCATAACCATTGCATCGCAATGACCATCTTCCATTTTTTTAAGACGAGTATTTACATTTCCGCGAATGTCAACAATTTTAAACTTTGGATTGTATTTTAATAATTGTGCTTTTCTTCTTAAACTTGAAGTTGCAATTACATCTTCACTTGTAAGTTCATTCAATTTCTTGCCATTTTTACTTACCAAAGCATCTCGAAACTCACCCCTTTTTAATACTCCACCTAAACAAAGGTTTTCTGGTAAATTAGTTGGTAAATCTTTTAAACTATGAACGGCCATATCAACACGACCATCAAGTAATGCAGTTTCAATTTCTTTTGTAAACAAACCCTTATCACCAATTTTAGATAAAGCAACATCAAGAATCTTATCTCCTTTTGTTTTAATTACTTCTATTGCAAATTTATATTCCGGAAATGCTTCTGACAATTCATCTCTTGTTCTGTATGCCTGATATAATGCGAGCTGACTCCCTCGGGTACCAATCCTTATGGTTTGTTTTTCCATTTCTATTATAATTCAAATAAATCTTTTACTAATTCAACAAATTCTTTTTTCTTCCCGTTTTGAGAAACCGATCTTAAGTTCCTAATAAACAATCTTGTATATTTATCCGTTATATGTTTTCCATAATCCGATACAACTTCAGAATCCTTTACCGATTTAATTTTAATAAACCCTTCTAGTTCATTTTTATTAATTTCGTGAAAGTTATTTTTTATTTTAAGAATAACTGGTGTTAAGTCAATTGAACTTAACCAATCTATAAATTCCTGTTTGACGAGTTGAATAATCTCTAAAGCATCTGGTATAGCATCTTTTCTTTTTTCAGAAGCAGTATTTACAATCGCATTGACATCATCAATAGTAAATGATGTTATATTCTCTATTTCGGTTATATCATTGCTAATATTTCTAGGAACAGAAAGGTCAATATACATTTGTTTATGATTCCTCTTTAAATTTGAATTGTAAACCATTTCCTTTGTGATTAGATGCGTTTTTGATGATGTAGCAACTAATATAACATCGCAAATCGGCAAATAATAATCTAATTTTTCAATTTCAAATGCCGTTCCGTTATATTTAGCGGCAATATCGACAGCTTTATTATAGGTTCTATTTGTTATAAAAATTGATTTACTTCCACGATCTGCGAAATTTCGCAAAGCTAATTCACCTGTTTGCCCAGTTCCTATAAGCAAAATTTTCTTATCGGAGAGAATATTAAGCTCCTTCTCACAAAGATCAACAGCCGTAGAACTTACAGAAACAGATCCTTCATTTATAGTTGTTTCTGTTCTAACTCTTTTTCCTGCTGCAAAAGCTTTATGAAACATTCTTGTCAAAACAGAACCAATTGAATTATTATCAATACTATATTTAAATGCATCTTTTACTTGTCCAATAATCTGATCTTCTCCAATCACAATAGAATCAATTCCTGAAACAACATTAAAAAGGTGATCAATTACATCTTCACCTTCTTTAAAGTAGAAATAGTCTTTCAATTCATCGTTATAATTCTTAAAATATTCCAGATTTCTCAACACCATCCCAAATCCCTTTTCAGTGCCGCATTTTTCAACTCTGAAATAAATTTCCGTTCGATTACAAGTTGACAATACAACTACTCCCTGCAAACTTTCATCAATTTGAAGTAATTTTGTGAACTGGGATATTTCTTCTTGTGAAAAAGAGAATTTTTCTCTTATTTCTATTGGACTAGTTTTAAAGCTTATTCCTATAACTCCGAGCATATTCTTAATTTTAATTACACAAAATTGAAAATCAAATCTGAAGAAATTCTGAAGAATATATGATTTATTAAAATTAGGTCTGTTATAAATTAATTTATTAATTATTGCCAATTACAATAGGAAGTTACAAACTTCCAGACATAAGGAATTTAGCCCTATTTTATCCTTTATATAATTATGCTATTCATGTTATTTATATTAGGTTTAAATAAGCAGGAGTGTTATAAAACGTGTTAAAGAATAATTTGAAATAAAACAACATTAACCAATCCAAGTAAAAGAATCTATCTCTGTCAACGGTATCGTTTTAAACAAAAGATTGTCTTTGTGTCAAAAAAAATAGTACTAAAGTTAACAATTCGGTTATCAGGAATATTCAAGGCTTGTGAAGTGCCTGTATTTATTTATATAAAAAGATTTCAAATTACTCCCGCCAGCTCCACAGAGTACACTAACATCATCCCCAAAAAGGGTGGTTTTTCTTTCTCTACCCCTTCGTAAGTGTTATGATACCAACAATTTATCGACTCGCCCCCGCCAGTGGTAATTCTTGCAACATTAGCCTTTTTGTGGGCGAAAATAGGTCTTAAATAATGAGCATCGTTCCTGCTCCCAAAACGGAAAATAAAAAGAGTTTCGCAAAAGATAAATTGGTAAAGGTGGACAGTAGACCGTCGACTTTTAATTAATCCCCCTCTTTCCCTTGCACATTCAACCATAATATCAAATATTTACTTAATAAAGTCTTAAATCAACTAATTCATTGTCCTATGAATCTGAAAATTATCTTCAAGCCTTTTGGTATTTTTTTCCTGCTAAGCATTGCTGTTTTTATCCTTGTAGCCTGCAATAACGGAAACTCATCCAATGTGGCGAAAGCAAAAAGCAATTATGATGTACCAAAGGAGGTCCGCGAAAACTATTTAAATTATTGTGCAGGCTGCCATGGAGAGAACCTTGAGAAATTTGATAAAAGCGAATGGATGTATGGTGCTGATGCTGATGCTGCAACTACCAGTATAAAATACGGGAGGGCTTCTTGATCTCAGACTGCATCCGGAATATGAGAAAAATGGATGGCTGTATTTTTCTTTCTCTCAACCCTCGGAAAGTAATGAAAAAATTGGCTGTACAGCAATTATGCGAGCCAGGATTTCGGAGGATCGTTTGGTTGATAAAGAAGTGATTTTTGATGGAAAACCTGATACAAACCGTGGTCAACATTGGGGCTATAAACTACAATTTGACAAGGAGGGCTATTTATGGTTTGGTATTGGCGATCGTGGAGTAAGAGATGTAAATCCGCAGAGTCTTGAAAATCATTGTGGAAAAATTCACCGAATAAATGATGATGGAAGCATTCCGGAGGATAATCCATTTGTAAATACCCCCGGGGCTATGCCTTCTATCTATTCTTACGGACACAGAAATCCGCAGGGAACAACCATGCATCCCGAAACAGGTGAAATATGGGAATCGGAGCATGGTCCAAAAGGAGGCGATGAACTCAATCTGATAAAAAAAGGATTGAATTACGGATGGCCGGTTATATCCTATGGAATCAATTATAATGGTACAACTTTTACTGATATTACTGCTAAAGAAGGTATGGAACAGCCTGTTATCTATTGGGTTCCTTCTATTGCTCCCTGCGGTATGACATTCGTTGACAGCGACCGTTATCCTGCCTGGAAAAACAATATACTTATCGGATCTCTGAGGTTTAAATATTTGGAAAGAGTTGAACTTGATGGCCATAAAGTTGTTGAACAGGAAAGATTACTCGAAGGAATCGGGAGAGTTAGGAATGTTGAGGTAAGTCCGGATGGATTTATTTATGTTGCTGCAGAAAATCCGGGTTTCATCGTTAAGTTGTTACCTGTAAACTAATTTTAATGCGCCAAAGCCTTGTCACCTTACTATTACTTCTTATTGTTCTCAAAGGCTTTAGTCAGAATTCCATTCTCATAAAAGATGAGCTGAGCGGAGAAGTACTGAAGGGTGTAATTCTTACAGGAGTAAAAGAATATTCTTTAAAGGCAAATGGAATTATTGAAATTGATCCGGATGCCCTTTCCGGAATTGATTCCATTATTGTCTATAAGGAAGGCTTTGAAAAATTGGTAATCTTTCCTCCTTTTGAAGAAAAAGCTTTGCTTTTATCCCCATTAAATCTTGATATTTCTGAAGTCAGAATAGTTGTCAACCAAACAGAGAACAACCTTCGCAATGCCACCGGATCATTAGCTTATCGACGAGCTGAAAATCTTTTCATGCATCACAATCCGGTCTTCGCAGATCAATTAAACAAAATACCCGGAATATATATCCAAAACGGTACTAATAACACCAATCGTCTGACCATAAGGGGAATCGGATCCCGCACTCCATATTCCTCGAATCGGATAAGGGCCTGGCTGGAAGATCTTCCCCTGAGTGACGGTAACGGCGTTACCCTGATAGAGGATATTGATCCCGAATTGATATCTTCTGTTGAGCTAATAAAAGGGCCTGCAGGCGCTTTATATGGATCCGGATTGGGGGGCATTCTTAAAATCAATACTATTGACATCAGGGAGAAAGAAAATGGCATCAGCTTTAAAAGCCAATTTGGAAGTTTTGGAAGTGAAAGTTTCAGCCTGGGAGCGAATTACGCAAAAAATAACACCGGATTCCGTTTGTTTGCATCCGATTATAGCTCAGATGGCTATCGTGAAAATAACAGCTTCAGGAGAAATACTTTATTCCTGGAAACACACCATCAGCTTAAAAATACAACACTCAGTTTAATTGTTTTGTATACCTGTATTTTTGGTGAAATCCCCAGCTCTCTCGATGCTGAGACTTTCCTCAATTCTCCCGAAAAAGCTGCGAAAAACTGGCTAAACGTTGAGGGTTATGAAAAATATCACAAATTAGGAATCAGCGCGGTGGTAAAGTCTCTTTTAGGAAATAATCTCAGTAATAAATTTTCGACAAATCTGGTTTACAAAAATCCTTATGAAGTCAGACCTTTCAATATCCTGGATGATAATAACTATTCCCTTTCCTTTGGAGACCGTATAAAATATTACCATGAAAATTGGATGATTTCAGCCGGAGCCGATATTTTCCTGGAAAATTACCAATGGGAAACCTATGCAATAGAGGATAAGCTCCCAACTACTCTCATCAATAAATTCTCTGACCGGAAGCTGCAATTGAATACCGGAATACTCGCAACTTATAAAATCCATGACCGTTTGATATTAAATGGCTCCCTTAATCTGAATTATACCTCCTATCGTTTAACTGACCTTAAAAACCTGCAAAACCCGGTACAGAACTATAATTTTAATCCGATTTTATCTCCTTCCTTCGGTATGAATTATACCCTTAATGAACATCTTAATTTTTATGCCTCCGCCGGTCAGGGCTTTTCCCCTCCTTCAATTGAAGAAACCCTTTTGCCCGACGGAAATGTAAATATTGATCTTCAGCCGGAATCGGGCTGGATGATGGAAGCAGGGATTAGAAGCAGTGCAAATAAAATACTGTGGATAGATTTCTCTCTCTACACAATGAATGTAAAAAATATGCTGGTTACACGGCGGATTACAGTGGATCAGTTTATGGGGATTAATGCAGGAGAGGTAAACTATAAAGGATTTGAAATACAGCTAATTTCAAAGCCCTTGCAATTCATGGAAAACTCGAAATTAAAACTTATTTTAAACTCTGCTTACAGTCAATCGTTTAACCACTTTACAGATTTTACAGATGACGGGATCGATTATTCAGGAAAACAACTCCCAGGAATTCCTGCCATGAACTGGAATAATGAAATTGAGTTGAAAATTGCAGAGAGCTGGCGTATAAATTTCAGCCATCGCTTTACCGGTGATCAATATATTTCAGATGATAACACTGTAAAATACGGATCTTTCCAGCTTTCAAATCTCAGTACATCCGGCAGAATATATAAATCAAACAGAGTTTCTATTCTTATTAATACAGGTATAAGGAATCTTTTTAATGAGCATTATGCCTCTATGCTTCTGGTAAACGCTCCCTCCTTTGGAAGCAGTATGCCCAGATTTTATTATCCGGGAAACCCGAGAAATGTTTATCTTGGTATAAGAATTAACCTAAATTAGGTCTTAAAAAATACTGATGAAAAAGCTCCTATAAAAAAGAGAATCCCTTCATATTCATTACTTTAATATCAAGTTCTTTTGGTATTTTAATCTAAATTCTTCTTATATTACCTGTTTAAAACACTGTGCCATGAAAAATCTTTCCTTTTTGCTCTTCGGATTATGCATACTAGCTCTTCATTCCTGTGAACAAAGTGATACAGGAAAAATTCTTACGGTGAATGGACCTATAGATCCATCAGAACTGGGCACTGTACTTAGTCATGAGCACATATTGGTAGATTTTATTGGCGCCGACAGCACAGGATATCATCGCTGGAACAAGGACACTGTACTCGGAGTGGTCCTTCCTTACCTGGAGGAGTGCAAGGCCTATGGTGTAAAGACCATTGTTGAATGCAGCCCTGCATTTTTGGGAAGAGATCCTGAATTACTTCGGATGCTGGCTAAAGCATCAGGCCTTCAGATCCTGACGAATACTGGCTATTATGGTGCGCGTGAGAACAAGTTTATACCTGAAGATGTGTTTTCTATGTCTCCTGAAGAACTTGCAGCTATTTGGATAAGTGAGTTTGAAGATGGGATTGAGGGAAGTGGAATAAGACCAGGATTCATCAAGATTGGAGTTGACAGGAATGACACGCTCAGTGAAGAGCATAGACTCTTGATTAATGCAGCTGCCCTTGCACATAAGGAAACAGGCCTTGTCATTGCATCTCATACGGGTCCTGAAGCACCCGCTTTTGAACAGCTGGCTGTCCTTGAGAATGAAGGTGTATCCCCTTCTGCATTTATCTGGGTGCATGCAAATCGTGGCAGCCTGAGCGCTAATATCAAGGCCGCCCAAATGGGTGCATGGGTTTCACTCGACAATTACAATTTAAAAAGAGATAGCAAAGCAGAGAATGCCTTCAACACGCCATGGTATATCGAGCGCCTCCTGGCACTAAGGGACGCAGGTGTTCTGGACCATGTATTGCTCTCTCACGATGCCGGCTGGTACAGGCCTGGCGAACCGGGTGGAGGAGATTTCAGGGGATATACTGATATCTTTACAAGCTTGCTGCCAATGCTGAAGGAAAGTGGCTTTAGCTCAAAAGAGATTGATCAATTGATGATAGAGAATCCAGGGAAAGCATTTGCTGTGAGATGATAATAACAATGCCTCTATAAACCATGATTGAGTTTTGCTCCTTCCCCCTCAATCCTC
>JAGLSB010000588.1 GCA_023135955.1 Bacteroidales bacterium
TACATCTCCATTAATAGTGTCGTAGCTTACCAAATGATATGAACTGAAGTCTTCCCGATAATGATCCTTAATAGTATTTTCAATATGAGAAATTATTTTCGCTAAAAGCTCCTCATTCTCTGTTTGACGATATGCCCAGAAAAGAAATTCGAGATTCATCATATTATCGATAATTACCGGATATTGCCAATTATCGTTATCCCATGACTGGATACAACCTGTATTTTCATTAAACCGACTTATCAGACTCTCTGCCCCTTGAAGTAATATATCTTCGTATTCCTTATTTTCAGTAATCCTTAAGCCATTTCCAAAACTACAATATAGCATAAAACCAAGATCATGGGTTCCTGTATTGAATTGTTCATTTTCAAGACTCATGGTTCTTTTATGAGCTATTTCTTTAAGCTCTTCATTTTTTGAATTTTCATATAAATACCATAATGTTCCTGGATAAAATCCACTACACCACCAACTGGTATTACTTGTAATGAACTCACCATTTTCAAATGAACGAGGCATTAAACCTTCAGGTATTGAATGCTCCATCGCGAGATATTGTTTCTCAGCAAATTTCAGATTTTCACTGATTAGACTTTCCCAGTTAACTTCTGTTTGCTTATCGTTATTGCATGACGCTGACAACAAGACAATTAGAAATACAAATGAAGATACTTTAAGATATTTCATACTAAATTTTTAAAAATTATTACTTTAATTATTGAATCTTTCCGAAAGATAGTAATTTTAAAGATTATCAATAAAAAATTATTTCAATGAATATTCCAGTTTCAGAAAATAGATACGATAATATGATTTATAATCGATGCGGGGAAAGCGGACTAAAACTCCCTGTAATTTCTCTTGGCCTGTGGCATAACTTTGGAGGAGTCGATAAGCTAGAAACAGCCCGTGATATTATTCATTATGCCTTTAATTCGGGGATCACCCATTTCGATCTGGCAAACAATTATGGTCCACCTCCGGGATCGGCTGAAGAAAATTTTGGACGTATTTTAAAATCCGATTTGAAAAACTACCGTGATGAGATGATAATTTCATCAAAAGCAGGATATTTAATGTGGCCGGGACCATATGGTGATTGGGGTAGCAGAAAATATCTACTATCCAGTCTGGATCAAAGCCTGAAAAGAATGCAGCTTGATTATGTGGATATCTTTTATTCACACCGACCCGATCCGGAAACTCCAATTGAGGAGACCATGATGGCTCTAGATCATGCCGTTCGTCAGGGTAAAGCTCTCTATGTTGGAATTTCAAATTATTCGGCTGATGAAACCAGAAGAGCAACTGAAGTGCTAGAAAGTCTGGGAACCCCCTGTCTCATTCATCAACCAAAATATTCAATGTTTGAACGCTGGGTGGAAGATGGTTTGCTCGATGTTTTGCAGGAAAAAGGAATAGGCTGCATTCCATTTTCTCCTCTGGCACAAGGATTATTGACCGACAAATACTTAAAAGGAGTTCCAGATGGTTCAAGAGCAAGCAAGGCACATGGATTTCTAAAAAAGCATCAAATAACCGATGATAAACTTCAGAAAATTTATAAGCTTAATCAAATTGCAGAAAGAAGAGAACAGTCTTTAGCACAGATGGCTCTATCATGGTTGCTGAAAGACAATAGAATAACTTCTGTTTTAATTGGAGCTAGTAGCGTGGCTCAATTGGAAGATAATTTACAGCTACTTGATAATATCAAATTTAGTGGGGTTGAGTTGACTGAGATTGAGGAGATTCTTGGGGGGTAGGGTGGTTGAGTAGTTGAGTAGTTGAGTGGTTGAGTGGTTGAGTGGTTGAGTGGTTGAGTGGTTGAGTGGTTGAGTGGTTGAGTGGTTGAGTGGTTGAGTGGTTGAGTGAAGTCAAGGAAGATGCAATCAACTAAGTAATAGCCCTATATTCACAATAAATCGGCAATCTCAAGGAATTCTTGATACGCAGATTCCCATTCACTTTTATTTTCAGGAGAGAAATATTTTAATTCAAAAGAATTCCTTACAATTTTTCGCGCTTCATCAACAGAGTCTATTTCACCCATAGCAATGGCTTGCATCAAAACATTTCCTACAGCAGTGCCCTCTTCGGGTCCCGCAATTACCTCTACACCAGTTACATTAGCAGTAAACTGGCAAAGTATTTCATTTTTTGATCCTCCGCCAATTATATGAATCTTGTTAATTTTCCTGCCTGTTGTTTCTGCCAACTGATCAAGGACAAGACGATACTTAAAAGCCAGACCTTCCAAAATTGTCCTTACGTATTCACCAACATTCTCAGGCGATTCCTGTTTGGTTGATTCACAATATTCATCGATTGCTGCAGGCATATTTTCAGGATTGAAGAAATTGTCATTATCTGGATCAATAAAGCATTTAAAGGCCTTGGCATCGATGGCTGTATCAACTAAATCAGAATAATCTAATCCATAACCTGTTTTGGACCATGATTTTTTACATTCTTGCAAGAGCCATAATCCCATAATATTTTTCAAAAACCGGAATTTTCCCTCGGCCCCTCCTTCATTTGTAAAATTATAAGCTCTGCTTTTCTTACTAATTACCGGCGCAGGTACCTCAACGCCCATCAACGACCATGTTCCCGAACTAATATAGGCCCAATCATCCCCAAGAGCCGGTATAGCAACAATTGCAGAACCAGTATCGTGTGAACAAACTGCATTTACAGGAAATTGTTTAACCCCTGTTAATTTTACGATATCTTCCTTGAGCATTCCTATTCGGGTTCCTGGCTTCACTATCTCTGGCATCAATGTTACCGGTACATCAACTGCTTTAAGAATTTCAGTATCCCATGTTCCTTTTTTCGGATTATAAAGTTGAGAAGTAGTTGCAAAAGTAAACTCAGATTTTTTTTCGCCAGTTAAAAAATAATTTAGCAAATCGGGAATAAATAGCAACTTGCTGGCATTATTAATAGCAAAATCTACATTCCTTTTCAAAGCATGTAGCTGATATACTGAATTATATGTCTGAATTGCAATTCCTGTAAGATTATAAATCTTTTCCGTAGATAATTTCTTTTCCAAAAATTCAGTCATCGCTTCTGCTGATTGCGGATCGCGATATGCATAAGGTATTCGCAATAAACTTCCATCCTCAGCTAATAGGCCAAAGTCAACACCCCAAGTATCAATTGCCATAGAATCCGGATTAATATTTAGGTGAGTCATGCATATTTTCAAAGCATTAAGAATTTCTTCATAAAACCTATATATATTCCAATAATAGTGTTCATTCTGAAATAACATACCAGTAGAAAATCTATGTACTTCTTCGAGAAATATTTTGTTATCTACCAAAAAGCCAATTACCACCCGACCACTTTCTGCTCCAAGATCAATGGCTAGATATTTATTATTAGGTTTCATTGTTACTGGTTACTGGTTACTACTATATAACATGA